>JBIKRF010000035.1:0-22491 GCA_044349305.1 Flavobacteriales bacterium | reverse complement strand
TTTCAATATTGAAAATGAAAATGTTGTTGTCGCGAACGAATGCTACGCGCTTTTTATCTGGAGAGATCGTCGCCAAGCGTTGCTTTCCTTTTTTGAAGTTTGCAATAGGTGTGGTTTTTCCGCTTGCTAAATCGTGAACCAAATAATTAGCCATGCTGCTCCAACGGTAAATGCCTTCGCTTTCTGTTTCAATCAACAACATGCTTTCATCTGCATTGAAAGAATAATTGTCGAAGGCGCTTATTGTATTCCCGAAAATTTTCTTGGCAGTTGTAATCGCTTTCAACGTATCTCCATTCACGAAGCTGCATTGGATAATGGTTTGTCCGTTTACATCTGAACCCATCACGTCTGAAAACGTTTCACCGTCATTCATCGAGTTGAAACCGCCGAGGTATTCCGCGTTGAATTCGCGACTGTTCCAAATAAGTTCGTTGGTAATTTTTTTCTGTGCGTTTATGCCGAAAGCAGTAACCAAGAAAAACAAAGAGGCAAGGGTCTTTTTCATAATAAATATCAGTTCCGAAAGATAAGCCGAATGCAGAAGATATGCAATTGTGCCTTTAATTTGCGCCATGAATTTGAAATTAGCTACACTTGCTTTGGCTGCTGTTGCATTCAGCGGTTGCACACAACAATTGGTTTTGCAATCACTTCCGGTTACTGCAGAGCCAGGTCCTGTCACTTATGAGAAGGAAACCCATTTCAAAAACATTCATCAAATCACCTACGGCGGTAACAACGCTGAGGCGTATTGGAGTCCAGACGGAAAGCAACTTATTTTTCAAAGCGACAACTCGAAATGGGGAGTAGGCTGTGATCAGATTTTCCTTTTGAATGTGGAAGCGAAGGCAGACAGTTCGAAGCGTCAGTTGGTTTCAACCGGACTTGGAAGAACCACTTGTTCTTGGTTTATGCCAGATGGAAAGTCGTTCCTTTATGCTTCAACTCACAAAGGCGGAGAGTCTTGTCCGCCGCCACTTCCGAACACCGGAAGATATGTTTGGCCGTTGTACACCTCTTATGACATTTACACCGCAGACCTTCAAGGAAAGGTAACGAAGCAATTAACAGATTCACCGCGTTACGATGCTGAAGCCACGATTAGCCCGAAAGGAGATCGCATTATTTTCACTTCATTGCGTAACGGTGACTTGGATTTGTACACCATGAATTTAGATGGAAGTGATGTGAAGCAAATTACGTTCGACTTGGGCTACGACGGTGGCGCATGTTTTTCTCCGGATGGAAAGAAAATTGTTTGGCGCGCATCTCGCCCGAAAAACAAAGAAGAAATAGATGCTTATAAATCATTGTTGAAGGAAGACATGGTTGAGCCTTCGAACTTGGAAATCTTCGTTGCGAATGCCGACGGTTCAGGTGCACATCAAGTCACTTCTTTGGGAAATGCGAACTGGTCTCCAACGTTCACTCCAAAAGGAGACAAGGTTCTTTTCTGCAGCAATCACAACAGTAAACGAGGATTCCCTTTCAATTTATTTTTGGTAAATTTAGATGGAAGTGGATTGGAGCAAGTGACTTACGATACTGAGTTTGATTCGTTCCCGATGTTTTCACCAAATGGAAAATACTTGGTGTTCTGCAGCAACCGTCACAACGGAAGAACGCGCGATACGAATATCTTTATTGCTGAATGGATGGACTAATTTTATCCCTCGAAGGTGATAGAAACAACGAATGCGCGAGAACGCAATTTTTCGATTGGAAGCGCATACTCCGTGTCTTCATGAATAAGTAAATCGGGAATTCCAATACTCGTCTTAAACTCAATAGCAAATTTGAAGAAGGGAAGGAAGAAATCGAATCCACCACCTGCTTCAATGCAATAATCGCTGTTCTTCAACTTCACAACAATTTCACTCGATTGGTTGTTGCTCACATCTTTTTGTGATTGCATATCACGGGCGTACTTACCTCCGAATAATCCGTATGCTGCAAAATTCCCTGTCCTATTTGTTCTAAATTTCAGCATCAACGGAAATTCTAGCCAAACGCTTGAAATTGGTTTGGTTTGAGTATCTATTTTATTTAAAGGACGCAGAAATTGATATTGCAATGAACGATCTTGGAATGAAAGTCCAGGTAAGAAACGAACATTCAAGTTAGGAAAAGGATTGTACGATGCAAGAATATGAAGGTTAAATCCAGCTTGCGGAACATTTGTAATGCTCAATAGCGAATCTTGAAATGAAAAATCAGGTTTGTAGTTAATGAAGAACGAGCTCTGATTGCCGCTTAACGCAAACCCAAAATGATATTTTCGGTAATCGAATTTAGCTAAGTTCATTGCAGCACGATCGCGTTGCGCAAAGGAGGCTAGTGCAGTGAAGCTAAATAAAAATGCTGCGACTAATTTTTTCATTGTAGTTCTTTCAACATAACGGTTCTAAAAATCCAAGGCACAATAAGGGAAAAGATAAGTGAACTCAACATCATTCCTGATATACCCGCTGCCACTACAGTTTTCACCGATGTCATTGTGTTAACGCGTTCGATGTAGCTTTGTTGTATCTCTTCTTTTGTTAGATCTTTCAGTTGCTCATTGGTGGAAGTTATGGCATTCACTTCCTCAGGAGTGTCCAATGCTTCTTCTAGTAATTTGTAATCAGCAGCGCGCTTAATGCTCATGTCGTTCGACGATGAGTAATAAATTCCAATGGACAATCCAATAGCTACACCATAAGCCACGCCTGTGCGCAAACACAATTTGAAATCGTCGAAATAACTTCTTATTTGAGGTTCTTTGTTGTAGGTTGTGTAAAGGGATATTAAAATCAAAGACAGCAGAAAAACAAGATTCAGGAGTACGCCTTTAGGTTGTGCTCCTGCATAATCATAAGCAAAGTAATGACCAAGGGCAAAGCGCAATCCCAACCACAACAACGCTAACGAAAGGGCATAGGCCCAGATGCGCCAAGTGCTCATTACGAATTCATGGTTACTAAGAACTCTTCGTTTGTTTTCGTGCGCTCAATGCGGTCTTTCACGAACTCCATGGCTTCAACCGGATTCATATCAGCAAGGTGTCTGCGAAGAATCCACATGCGTTGAAGGGTGTCTTTGTCTTGAAGCAAATCTTCACGACGTGTTCCTGAAGAAAGAATATCAATAGCAGGGAAAATACGTCTGTTGCTGATCTTACGATCCAATTGCAATTCCATATTACCTGTTCCTTTGAACTCTTCAAAGATGACTTCATCCATCTTACTTCCGGTATCAACCAACGCTGTTGCAATAATGGAAAGTGATCCACCATTTTCAATCTTACGCGCAGCCCCGAAGAAACGTTTTGGTTTTTCCAAAGCATTCGCTTCAACACCACCCGACAATACCTTTCCGCTTGAAGGCGCAACAGTGTTGTATGCACGTGCTAAACGCGTAATGGAGTCGAGAAGAATACAAACGTCGTGTCCACACTCTACCAAACGTTTTGCTTTTTCCAATACAATGTTGGCAATCTTTACGTGACGCTCTGCGGGCTCATCGAAAGTAGAAGCTACAACTTCTCCCTTCACGCTGCGCTTCATGTCTGTAACCTCTTCCGGACGCTCGTCTATGAGCAACACGATTAAGTAGGTTTCAGGATGATTCATAGCAATCGCATTCGCAACGTCTTTCAACAAAGTAGTCTTACCTGTTTTCGGTTGCGATACAATCATACCACGTTGGCCCTTTCCAATAGGAGCGAACAAATCCATGATTCGCATGCTCACATTGTTGTTGTTGTCAGCCAAATGGAAACGCTCTTGCGGGAACAATGGCGTTAAGAACTTAAAAGGAATACGGTCACGAACCCAAGCCGGGTCACGTCCGTTAATGTTATCGATGCGAATTAACGGGAAATATTTCTCTCCTTCACGCGGTGGACGAATTGCCCCGCGAATGGTATCTCCCGGCAATAACCCGTATGCTTTAATTTGTTGTTGTGACACGTATACATCATCCGGAGAATTCAAATAATTGAAATCCGAAGAACGCATAAATCCGAATCCGTCAGGCATTACTTCCAGCACACCTTCAGCCATAACTAAGCCGTCGAAATTGTATCCGTGCTCGTCAGGCATTCCTCTGCGCTGACGGTCTGGACGAACAATGTTCTGATCGCGTTCTGCTTGTCCTTCTGGACGCTCCGGTCTGTTCGGTCTTTCCGGACGGTCTTGACCTTCTGGACGCTCCGGTCTGTTCGGTCTCTCAGGACGGTCTTGACGATCTTGTCTTTCCGGACGGTCTTTATGTTCAGGTCTTTGATTCTTTTGATTCGGATGTTGCGGACGTGGCTGCCCGTCTTTTTTCGCCAATACTAAAAATGGAATTTCAGGTTTGGTTTCTACTTCAGGAACAGATTCTTCTACTTGTTCATTTTTTTGTTCGGTTGGAATATCAATCGCAACTTCTTCCTTGGCGGGTATCTCTTCTTTTTCAGATGCCTTGTATGGTTTTCTTTCACGCGTTTTCTTCGGACGGTCAGAAGACTCGTTTGAATCCGATGCTGAACTTGACTCATGTGCTTCAACAGCTGCTGGAGCTGGAGCCGCAGCCGGCGCGGAAGAGACAGTCTGACGATCCATGATGGTAAGAACCAAATCTTGCTTCTTTAATTTTTCTGCATTCGCAATGCCTAAATTTTCAGCAACAGATTTTAGTTCTGCCACTTTCATGGCGTTTAATGTTAAAATATCGTACATGTAGGGGAAATGAAATTCAAAATGTAATGTTGGGAATTCGAAAGCGAAATACTTTCAGCAGTGCAAGGATACAACGCAATTGGTATATTTTCAAAAAAAAATTATCGCACAATCTCGGAAACATTTTTCTTAATGTTTTGAGAGATTTTCTCAATGGGAACGTCGTTTTCATCGCCGCCGAACGGATCTTCAATTTCTTCAGCAATAAGCTCTAAACTGCCCAGCACATAAAAGATGAAAATGGAAAACGGAATGACGTAATTCCCCAAGGTAGAGCTGAATACCCAAGGTAGGGTAATGATGTAAAACAAAATAAATTTCCGTAGGAATGAACTGTAAGAATAGGGAATAGGCGTGTTCTTAATTCGCTCGCAAGCCCCCGCCACTTCTAAGAAGTTCGACAATTCAGAGTTCACCGTAAGTAATTCACTATCTGAAATTACTTTTTCTTGGTGAAGTTTGTAGGTGCGCTTGTGAATGAGTGAGGCCAAGTAATTCGGCTTGTGCTGAACATCGGTTGGCATTTCAAAGTCATCTGAAGAATCTTGGTCCAGTTCAATTCGAGTCTTCTCTAAAAGCAAATGCTGTGAAAGAGTCATCGCAAACAACGGAATGCTCTTTCTGTAAAAATTTCTATTCTCGGCATCGTTAAACGGAAGTATACCGTTCATCTTCGAAGCAAGGTTTCTGCTGCTGTTGGTTAAACTTCCCCAGAGTTTTCTTCCTTCCCACCAACGATCGTAAGCCGTGTTCGTGCGGAACACCAACAACAAACTCATAACGGTTCCAAGAATCGTGTGTAACACAGTGAGTTTAGAAATTTCACTGTTTGAATCAATGTGCCAAAATTCCCTTTCCACATAACGAACGCCATAGGCGTACAACCCCAGCGCAATCATAAGAACACCCAACTGTCTGAAGGTATCTGATTTGTGAAAGCTGAATAAAAAGTGCACCCAATCAGAAGGTTTGTAGCTGATCATAGTTTGTTTAGTAAAAGTTCTTTCCACGCCGCCACGCTAGCCTTCATGGAATATTTGTTTTGAAATTTATGTTGAAGGTCAACCGCCCAATTCGCTCGAAGAGTATCTTCTTGCAATACTTTCAAGAGCTTGGCAGAAAGGTCTTCTGGATACTTTGGTTGGAAAAGAAAAGTTTCATTCCCCAAAATCTCCGCAGTGCCTGCTGTGTTACTTCCAATTACAGGAACGCCGCTTGCCATGGCTTCAATGGTTACAGTTCCAAATGTTTCCTCCCAACTGGGAACAATTACCAAATCAAATGCTCCGTATAATTTTTGAATGTCAGCTTGATGAGGAAGGAAGGTTGTTTTTTCCTGAAGACGATTGCGTTCAATGGCACCGTTCAATTTCTGAACATAGGCATCGGCTTCATTTTTTGTTTTGTCGCCAATGAAAACAACATGAATGTTTTTCTTATTTTCCTTCAGCATGGAAAGCGCTTGAATGACTTCGAGTTGACCTTTCTTTTCGTCTAATCTTCCAACTACACCAATAAGAAATTTAGCCGAAGGTAAATTCAAAAGTTTGCGCGCTTCCTCTTTGGAATGAATGGAAGTGCTGTCAATGTTGGTTCCTAGTGGTAAAACATGAAGTTTCTTTTCAGGAAACTTCGTGTGCGAAAGCACTTGCTTCTTCATGTAATCCAAGGTGGAAACCCACGCGTCAATTCTATTGAAACGAAACGTATGCAAAATGTCTTTCTTCGGTACACCCAATTGCATGGCCTGATGGTAAACCAGCTTTATTTTTCGAGAAGAGAAAAATTTCACCCATCCTAAAAAATCAAGATCACGATTGTCGCGAAAATGGACAATATCAATTCCATCTTTTTGAAAAATCTGAGCAAGACTTCGCGCATGCTTGAAGTCGAAATATTTTTTATTTCTCGGAACCGCCTGAATGGGCAAACCCAATTCAGTAGCCGATTGGTAGAAAGAACTTCCATCAACACCGTATATCTGAATTTCGAAATTTTCTTGTTGAAGGGCTTGCGCATAGCGAACGCTGTTCATCTCCAAGCCGCCCCAACTAATAGAGCTGCAGTAAAATCCAATTTTGGGTAGGCGAGGCGAGTGGCTCATTCGTCGAACACGTCTAAGAGCATCAACGCTTCAGAGAGTTCGCCTTCAGTCTTGAAGTCTTTCTGAATACGAGCCAAGCGTTTTCCTTCTTGATATAATTCAATAGCAAGTTCTCTATTTCCAACAACTTCGTGCAGTTGACCGGTTTTGAAATACGCCGGAAGATAGTCGGGTTGTTCAATGATAAGTCTTTCCAGAATGGCAATTGCTTGCTCGTACTGTTCTAACTTTTCGTATTCAAGGGCAGAGGCGTAATGAAGAAACGGGTCGTTTGGATGGGTTTCTAACATCTTTAGAATCTGATCCAAGCGCGTATTCGTCATATTTATTTTTTTTCGATTTCCGCAGTAATGCTTCTGTCGTGAAGAGCAGTGCACATGCGTTCCATCTCTTTGTAAGGTCCCGATTTAACCACAGTCTTTCCTGTAGTATGTATAAGCAAAGCACATTGCTCTGCCTGAATCCATTCATGCTTACAAATAGTCATAAGTGCATGAATGACATGATCGAAGGTATTCACATCGTCGTTGAAAACAACAATTTGGTATTGTTCGTCTGTAACGACTTCTAACAATACTTCTTCTTCGGTTTCTGTTTGATTGAAAATATTCATACGAGGCAAAATTAAAGAAGTTTTAGAAAATAGAATACGCGGCTTTTCAACACTTAACATTGTATTATTGTTTGTTAAGTTGTTTGGTCGTTATTTAGCAGAATAATAGCCAATTTGAACACAATGAACGAGTCGAATCATGTGATTATATCAGACACAGCGAAGATTCGCGTGTTAATTATTGAAGACGATGACTTAGTGCGTGCGCTTCTCGAGGTGATTATCACAGATCTCGGTCACCATATTGTAGCTTCTGCTGACAATGCTGTAGACGCTTTAGTAGCTTATTCTGTGCATCAACCGCACGTAGTTATTTCTGATATTGAAATCAAAGGAAACATCGACGGGATTGAATTGGCAAAGAAGCTTTTTCAAATTAGAAAATGTCAGTTGTTGTTTTTAACAGGAAATTCAAACGCTGATACGTTCAACAAGGCAAAAAAATTAGCACCGTTGGCGTTTATTTCCAAACCAATAATTCGGCTTGAATTGGAACGCAGTATTGATTTAGCGGTAGAACACTCCAGTGAAACAATTGGATTTGTGACTCAAAGCATGCCGGTAGACGGATGCTTATACACGCGTGTTGGAAACAAGCTGAAGAAAATAGCAATTTCAGATATTGAGTACATTGAAGTAGATGGCAAGTACAGCAGCATCTCGGTTGCTCAACGACTGGTAAACTGTAAGATTTCGCTAAAAGAACTTCAAGCAAAGCTTCCTCAAAAAGATTTTGTACAAGTCAACCGCAGCTCTGTCATTAACCTCAATTGCATTGAAGACATTGACATGGCGCGTCAAATGATTAAAATGCCTTCTGCAGAAATTAGCATCGGTCGTAATTTCAAGGAATCTCTTTTAAATCGCCTCAATCTTATTTAAGGGCGAAAATTTACGCGGTAATTAGGGCGAAACATATTTCGCCTTTTTCTTCGCGAAAGGTTTTTCTTTTCAAGAGGGCGAAAGATATTTCGCCCTTTTAACGTTTTTGTTTAAACAATTCGAATTGCGAAGGCACATTTCTCGTTGGCCAGAAATTGTTATTCAACTCAACATCTGCGGTTTCCAATAAAGGGTCTAAGGCAATGTTGGTTACTTTCTTTCCGAAACGGAACACCTTACTGGCAGAGGCTTCAGACATCTTCCAGATTTCAGCTGGGATTCGCTCAATTTGCTTGGTTCCATCTTCAAACGTGAATTCGAAAATCACAGGCATAAGTAATCCACCTAAGTTTTCCACCGTTAACTCATAGAAGTAATTCGTTTCGTTCAAAAGCTTTTGCTCTTCTGGAGTCAAGTTCTTTTTATACTCTTCGTATTTCTTTTCGTCTTCGGCTGTTACAGCATAGGGATTGTCGTCGTTGTATTTATCGCGGGTAACAGGAAATTGATCTACGATAGGAACAATTCCCTCTTGCTTGTCGCGTGTTAAAGAAATATCTGCCGGCTGTGCATCTGCTTTGGCCTTCAACAATGCCTTTTCAACTTTCGGATCGTGACCGTTGATTGTGAATTCGCGGACACTTTTCAAATTCATGTCGCAGTGCTCGGTGGTGTAAAACCAACCTCTCCAGAACCAATCCAAATCAACGGCACTCGCATCTTCCATGCTGCGGAAAAAATCTTCTGGGGTAGGGTGTCTAAACGCCCATCTTCTGCAATACTCTTTGAACGCATAGTCGAACAACTCTCTTCCCATAATCGTTTCGCGAAGAATGTTCAAGCCAGTTGCTGGCTTTCCGTAAGCGTTGTTTCCAAATTGATAAATGCTTTCAGAGTTGGTCATAATTGGAGACATCTTCGTTTTGTCGCCTTTCATGTAATCTACTATGTTTCTTGCTGGACCGCGACGAATAGGGAATTCACGATCCCATTCTTTTTCTGCTAAGTATTCGCAGAAGGTGTTCAACCCTTCGTCCATCCATGTCCACTGACGTTCGTCGCTGTTGATAATCATAGGGAAAAAGTTGTGTCCCACTTCGTGAATAATAACCGACAACATTCCTGTTTTAGTTCCTTCACTATACGTTCCGTCTGCTTCAGGCCTTCCACCGTTGAAACAAATCATTGGGTATTCCATGCCAATCCATTTTGCGTGAACGCTAATGGCAACCGGATAAGGATAGTCTATGGTGTGAGCGCTGTATGATTTTAACGTATGGGCTACAACACGCGTGCTGTATTGTTCCCAAAGAGGATTGCCTTCTTTCGGATAGAAGCTCATGGCCATTGGTTTCTTTCCGTTGATGTCTACCGACTGCGCGTCCCAAATGAATTTTCTAGAAGTAGCAAAAGCGAAGTCGCGAACGTTTTCCGCTTTGAACACCCATGTCTTCATGGCTTTCTCATGTCCTTTCTCACGCGCAATGGCTTCGTCTTGAGTGCAAATAATAACAGGCTCTGTGCTTGTTTTCGCTTTGTTGTAACGTGAAAGTTGATCGGCAGTCAAAACGTCTTTCGGATTTTGCAATACCCCAGAAGCCGCTACAATGTGGTCTGAAGGAACGGTTAAAGCCACTTCGTAATTTCCGAAGTCAAGTGTGAATTCTCCTGATCCCAAAAATTGTTTGTGCTGCCATCCGCTGTAATCCATGTAAGCCACCAAACGCGGGTAGTACTGCGCAATGGTGTACAAGTAATTTTTATCTGTATCGAAATATTCGTAACCGCTTCTTCCACCCAGACGCATGCGGTCGTTGATGTTGTAATTCCAATTGATCTGGAAAGAATAAGTTTGTCCAGGTTGAATAGGCTTCGGTAAGTCAATGCGCATCATCGTTTGATTCACAATGTATGGCAAGTCTTTTCCTGTTGCATCTGCTACTTTATCTAGTTTGAAACCACCGTCGAACCAAGGGTACAAATCAATAAGGTCGTTGGTTTGCATTTGATCGCTAATCTTCATTTGCTCAATCTTCGCGGTGTTGTTGTCTTTCGCATAGATGTTCTGATCGAGCTGAATCCACAGGTAATACAAAACATCCGGAGAGTTGTTGTGATACGTAATGACCTCTTCACCATGAATCTTTTGAATGTCGTCATCTAAACGAATCTTCATTTTATAATCGACTTGCTGCTGCCAGTAGTCGGTTCCCGGAGCACCGCTCGCAGTGCGATAGGTATTCGGAGTGGCCATTTCATCGGGCCCCAATTGACGAAACTTATCGTTCCACGGATTCACCTGAGGCTGTGCAAAGGCGTTGAAGAAGGCAACAGATAAAACGGTTGCAGCAAGAATTTGACGAAGGTTTAATTTCATAGCGGTGCTAAAATACGAAAGGAGAGGGGTTTATTTGGAAAGAAAATCTTCCAAATCTAGCGCGGTTTGTTGGGCTATTTCATGCGAATACGAAATGCCTTGAAACTGCTCAACTGCTTGAATTCCGCGAGTAGCATTGAGAAGCCAAATCTCTTGCGCTGCCTGAAGGTTGGAAACCTGACAAGCTTTTTCATTTAAAACCTTCCCTTGGATTTGAAGCAATTTCTTCAATGCGTTCTTTAGGGTGCTGTCTACACATCCGCTGGAAAGCGGTGGAGTGTGGCATTCATTTCCTTCCAACCAAACCAAAGAACTCCAAGTTCCTTCGGCAATTTGATTTTTTATATTTGGAAGAAGACACTCGTTCCAATTGTTCTCCTTCGCTTCCATGGCCGCGAAAACATAGGGAAGGGCATTCAGCGTTTTCAAATGTGAAAATGCATGGGCATGCAAAACGGTTTGTGTGGAAAGACCCACTTCCTTCAACAAAGAAAAATAAGAACCGAACGATTGTTCGGTGACTTCAATCAAAAAACTACTTTCGTTTTGAAGAGGCGTGTATCGCCCAGCGCTCGTTCTGAAAAAACTCACACGAGCAATTCCAGATTGAATCTTATTTAATCGGAAGGTTTCAGCAATGTGGTTTTCAATTTCTGAAAATGAAAATGTTGAAGGCTCGAACTTAAAGAATTTGTTTGAGGCTTCTATGCGATTGTAATGATGTTTGAAAAGGGGCATGCGGTTGTTTTCGAAACGAATGGTTTCGAAAAATCCGTCGCCGTAGCGGAAGGCGCGATTGGTCCGAACATCGAGAAGAAGTTCAGATTCCTCTATGAATTTCCCGTTCGAACAAGCCAACATCTTATAGCGCTTTAACGTATTCTAACAAATCGCCGTTCTGCTTCATTTGAATTCCGCGAACACCTGCTACATTTGCGCAAAGCACATCGCGATCTCGATCACCGATCATAACGCTCGCATCTTTGTCGAATTTGTATTTCGCACAAGCGCGTTCTACCCACAAGCCTGCCGGCTTACGTGAGAGCGAGTTGCAGATATCGGGATGGTGAATGGAGTAGAAGAATTCTAGAATTTCAACGTTGTTCTTTTTGCATTCCGATTGGAAGAAATCGTGAATGCGGTCGACCTCTTCTTTAGTGTATAGTCCGCGAGAGATACCGGCCTGATTGGTTACCACCACCAACTCGAATCCTTTGGAAACCGCTAATTGCAAGGCTTCCATAACGGTTGGAAGAATTACGAATTCATCGAGTGAATAGGTGTAATCTCCAGGATCGTGGTTAATGACTCCGTCTCTATCGAGGAACAACGCTTTTCTCATGTTATACTTTTTTCAAGGTTCGAAGGGTAAGCACGAGTGCTAATAAAGTGAAGATTGCTCCGAGCATAAAAGCTGCTCCGGGATAACTCACCACTGCGTGATCACTGGCAAAATAGGCGTAGGTCTGTGTCATAATAAGCGGACCCAAGAATGCCGTAATGCTTACCATAGAAGAAAGTGCGCCTTGCATTTCGCCTTGCTCATTCAAGGGCACTTGATTGCTCATGTATCCTTGAAGCGAAGGCGTTGAGATGCCGCCAATACAATAGGGAATGAGAATGATGTACATCATCCATCCGGCATTCGCGAACGAAAACAGAATTAAACCCACTGCCGCGAATGCCATTCCGATCACGATCGATTTCGTTGGTCCCCAAACCCGACTCGTATAACGAATTAGTCCGCCTTGGACCAACGAGATGAGCACGCCCACAGCACCGAGCGAATATCCAACATCTGCGTTATCCCAATGGAATTGCGCCTTTCCAAAAAACGACCACGTGCTCTGAATGGCAAAGCTGCCAAGATATAAAAAGAAGAAGGCCACTATTAGCCCCATAAATCCTTTGTACTGGCCTAATCGTTTCAGGCTGGTAAACGGATTGGTTCTTTTCCAATCGAAACTTCTCCGGTTTTCAACCGGATGAGATTCTGGAAGAATGAATACGCCGTAGACGAAATTCAACAAAGACAAAATAGCTGCGGCGTAGAAGGGAAAGCGCGCCCCCATATTACCCAGCAGCCCGCCAATAACAGGACCCAAAATAAATCCCAATCCAAAGGCTGCGCCAAGCATTCCGAAATTCTGTGCACGCTTTTCCGGAGTAGAGACATCGGCAATATAAGCCGTTGCCACCGTGAAGCTCGCGCCCATAATTCCACTTAAAATTCTTCCAACAAACAAAAGTGTAATGTTTGGTGCAAGCGCCATGAGTAAGTAGTCGAGACCCAAACCCAAAAGAGAAATTAAGATAATCGGACGTCTTCCGTAAGAGTCACTCAAGGCGCCCATAAGCGGAGAAAAGAAGAATTGCATAAAGGCGTACACTCCAATAAGCCAGCCGCCCCAGGTCGCAGCTTCCGTAATGGTTGAATGAGTTAACGATGCAATTAAATCGGGAAGTACCGGTATGATAATTCCCAAGCCAATCACATCAATTAAGATGGTAATAAATATAAATGCCATTCCCGGCTGTCTCGCTTTCATCATTTCAAACGCGCGGTCTTCAGGTAGTTTCCAATAAATGCTTTTCCTGTAAATCCAAAGTCGGCCACGGCCAAGAACATCATCTCTTCATTGCTTGTATTCTGCGATTGGTGCATAGACCATCTTGGAATGTACACAATGCTTCCGGGTTGAACAGGCACCACTTTGTCGTCAATAACCACTTGTCCAGTTCCTTTGAAAAACACGAACACCGTTTCGTGCGCGTGCTTGTGAAGTTCGTTGTTCTTATTCGGAGAGACGCGTACAATGCGCGGATCAAGGACTTCCAAAGGAAAATCCAAACGCTCCACGAAGAAATCGATGTTCAATTTCTCCACGGTGTTTCTGTAAAGTTCTTCTCCACTAACATGATCAATGTGGTGCTCGAAAATCGCTTCGGGTTCATCTGGAGTCAACGACGTCTTCAGCAAAACCGCATCGGTTAAGGGTTTCAGACGAAGGAACAACACTTGCTCGTAAGTAAAGTCGAGCAGTTCGTACAAGGTTACGTCTACTTCCACATCTTTTTTTCCTTCTTCAAACAACGAATTCACTTTCAACTCGTCATCGGTCATTAATGCATGAAGGGCCCATTGCTTCTCGGTTGAATTCAATTCAGCAATAAAATCTCTCCATTGATCGGTGTCGCTTCTTAACTTGAATGAACGTATGTAAGCACCCAAGCAATCTTGAATGAAATACTGTTCCTCTTCATCAAAAAAATCGCTCTCGTAGGCCTGTATTAAAGGGTGCTTCATTGTAAAATGTGTGTGGTTTCGTTTTCTAAATTACTCCAAAATTCTGCGCGGAGATCAAGCGCTGTTTCCATTCCCTTGCGAACCAAACGCGCATGCTCTTCACTTTGCGAAGCTAGGTCATTTGCTATGGCTAACAAGACTTTTCCGTGCTCATCGTCAACCTCGGTATGTAAAGGAAAGAAGACGTAATCTTGAAGGGTAAGCGCAGTGTGTGTGGAAAGCGATTCAATAAGCGGACGGTAAATGTGCTTCACCACGCTTTCGGTTCCGAGACCAATGGCGCCAACGGCTTCTGCTTCCGTGCAATTATCGAGGTAATTCAAAAACGAAGTGCGCCAGTTGGTAACGGCTTCATTCATTTCGAACGTGTAATTCGCACAAATGGCTTTTTTGAATTGTTGAAACAAAATCGGGTGAGGAATTCCCACAACCCAAGTGTCCTCGATTCCTAAATCGCGAATGGCTTGCAAATCATCTTCGCCCAATTGTCCTTTTTCTTCTGCTAGATTTTCCAACAAATGCGATTTGTGACTCGGATTAGAGAGTTTGTCTATGACTGCCTGAAGGTATTTGGGAAACCAAACACTGTAGCCTTCATACTGCGAAGCGAAATAGGCAAGGGCCTTTTCCATGTTTGAAAATTCGCCCTGAGAAAGTTTCTTTAAATAAGAATGATGAACAGCATCGTGCTGTAGCGCTATGTCTTCCATACTTTTGTTTGAGCGTGCAAATTAATTGCACAATGTCTAAACAATCTCTATCTAATATTGTTAAATCACCATGAAAACAATTTACATCGTCGGAATACTAGTATTAGCCCTTTCTTCAGCAGCAGCCTTATCTGTTCGCAGCAGATGGCAGAAACCTTCAAAACCAATAGGAACAAATAAAATGAGCTTTTACGATTTAACCATTAACAGCATCGACGGAAAAGAGATGCACATGTCAGACTTCAAAGGAAAATATGTTTTGTGTGTGAATGTTGCTTCAAAATGCGGATACACCCCACAATACGAAGACCTTGAAAAATTATATGAGAAATACCAAGGCAAGCTTGTGATTGTTGGTTTTCCTTGCAACCAGTTCTTGGGACAAGAGCCAGGAACCAGCGAAGAGATTGTTTCTTTTTGTCAGAAAAATTACGGAGTAACTTTCCCATTAACCGAGAAGATCGATGTTAAAGGAAAGAATCAACACGGCGTATATCAATGGTTAACCCAAAAGTCGTTGAACGGAGTAGCAGATGGAAATGTGAAATGGAATTTTCATAAATTCTTAATCTCTCCAGAAGGCGAATGGTTAGCTGAATTTCCATCGGGAGTGAAGCCGTTCGATACTGAGTTAACTTCGCTCATAAAATAAATCTGCCATGGTTTGGAATGAATTGAAGTCTGTAGAAGAGTGGAATGCGTTGTTGCAATCGGACGAGAAGTTTATTGTATTCAAACACAGCACACGCTGCAGCATTAGCACCACAGCACTTTCACGCTTTGAACGCGATTGGGATACGACTTCTTCAGTGAAGCCTTATTACCTTGATCTTTTGGAACACCGAAACATTTCGAATGCCATTGCCCAGGACACCGGCGTTGAGCACGAATCTCCACAAGCCATTCTTATTGAAAACGGAAAGGTGTTGAAGTCTGCTACGCATTTGTCTATTTACGTTTCCGATCTACTCGAAGCCTAGTCCATGTCTTACGTGCTAACCTACATTTCTGAAGGCGAGCATTTGAAGCAAGACTTTAAAATGCGTATCGACGATGCGCAGAAAATTGCGCGTTCGTTGGTGGCTTTTTCCAATACATCCGGAGGAAGATTGCTCATTGGCGTGAAAGACAACGGCAATGTGTGCGGTGTTCGTCCAGAGGAAGAGCTTCACATGATCATTCGCAGCGCTGAAGAATTCTGTCAACCTCCCGTTCACTTCTCTCATTCTGTTTGGAAGGTGGAAGGAAAGGCGGTTCTTGAAATTGACATTGAAGAATCTTCAGCAAAACCTCATTTGGCAAAAATTGAAGAGGGGTGGAAGGCGTTCATTCGTGAACACGACGTTACACTGCCCGCTTCAAACGTTTGGATAGCCATGCAAGAGGTTTCTTCCCAAAAAGATTCGAATGAACTTTTTAAAATGTCGGAAAGAGAAGAGCAGCTTTTTGCTTTGTTGAAACAACAGCCCTTTACCTTGAATCAGCTTGCCCGAAAATCGGGAACCCCACGACCTATCTTAATCCGAAAACTAGCGAAACTCATGAAATGGGGAATCGTGGTTGAAAACTTCGATCAAGGCAAAGCAGTTTATTTCCTGAAGTAAATAAAATATGCTGACTTTTGTCAGTACTTAATCTGACGCATGCATTTCTCTCCCCGCTGCGACAAGAATAGATTTGTACTGCACATGGAAAATAGATTTGCCTCAATTTGGAATCATGTTAACGAAGGAATTTTAATCTCGGATAAAGCGGGAAAGATTGTCCTTGTGAATCCTCGATGTGCAGCGCTTTTCGGTTATTCCGAAGAGGAAATGCTAACGCTTGACGTGGATCAGTTAATTCCAGATGCGGCGCGTTCAAGGCATAAGCAACACCGCGAGAATTACAACGAGCGTCCGACCAATCGTTCCATGGGTCAGAATATGACCTTGTTCGGATTGAAGAAGGACAACTCGGTTTTTCCTCTTGAAATTTCATTAAGCCATTACAATTCACATGGTGAAATGTTTGTGATTGCTTTCATCATTGACGTTACCGAGCGCTTAAAATATCAAGAAGATTTACAAGTCATGAATAAGCAGTTGCTTACGCTGAATGAAAATCTCGAGCGGAAAGTAAAAGAGCGAACTTTGGTTTTGCAAGAAGCATTGAACGATTTGGAAAAGAGTCAATCGGAATTGCGCGAGGCATTATTGAAAGAAAAAGAGCTGCACGAAATGAAGTCGCGTTTTGTTACGATGGCTTCGCATGAATTCAGAACACCGCTTACAACAATACTTTCAAGCGTTTCACTTATTTCGAAATACGTGAAAGAAGATGAGCAAGTGCAGCGCGACAGGCACATTCAGCGCATTAAAAACTCCGTCTTTTCTTTGACTGAAATCTTGAATGATATTCTTTCATTGGGTAAACTCGATGAAGGAAAAGTAGAGATTCAGTTGGAAGAAATTAACCTTTGCGAAGTGCTTCAAGATGTGGTGAACGATATGGATTTGATTCTTAAACCAAATCAAGAAATTAGAGTGAACTGTCCGAAGACGCAAAAGGTTCATGCCGACATTACACTTCTTCAAAGAGTTATTGTGAATCTAATTTCCAATGCTATTAAATTTTCATTCGATGAAACACATATTGTGGTGGAAGTTGGATGTGAAATAGAATCGAACGAAGTACAGATTCATATCTCGAACGAAGGAATTGGCATTCCAGAATCGGAACAAGGAAAATTGTTTGATCGTTTTTATCGCGCGCACAACGCTTCGAATGTTCAAGGAACTGGCTTAGGTTTGAGCATTGTTAAACGTTGCCTCGAACTTATGAACGCCACGGTTTCCTTCACCAGCATAGAAAATTCAACCACAACATTCATCATTCATTTACCTCTTTAATTATGAGCGAAAAAATATTAGTCATTGAAGACAACACTGAAATGCGCGAGAACATCTGCGAAATCTTGGGCATGTCTGGCTATACCGTTGTCGATGCCGAAAATGGAAAGGTGGGAGTTGAACTCGCTTTATCGGAACTTCCTAACCTTATTCTTTGCGACATCATGATGCCGCAACTCGATGGCTACAGCGTGTTGAACCGCTTGTCGAAGGAAGAGTCCACGGCAGCTATTCCATTTATTTTTCTTACGGCAAAGGCCGATCGTTCCGACATGCGCAAGGCCATGGACTTGGGTGCCGACGATTACATTACCAAACCCTTTGACGATTTAGATTTGATTAGCGCCGTGAAAAGTCGCTTAGACAAAGCGAGACGCGTGAGTGCTGCATCTACAAAAGAACCGTTGCACGGAATGGAGCATCTCTTGAACGAAGTGAAAGGACTTTCAGACATCACGAAAGTGAGCGATAGCGCCATAACAAAGAAATACAAGAAGAAGGAGCTCATCTTCGCTGAAGGCGACGACGCCATGGGCGTTTATTTTTTGAAGTCTGGAAAGGTGAAAGTTTATATGAGCCATGAAATTGGAAAAGACTTAATTATTCAACTCGTTCATGATAATGAATTCTTCGGATTTCTTCCATTGCTTCAACACGGCAAGCACAGCGCTTCAGCTGAGGTTTTGGAAGACGCCGAGATTGTGTTCTACCCGAAATCTGATTTCTACAAACTCATCGACGGAAGCTTCGAAGTATTGAAGGAAGTTGTTTCCTTGCTAAGCAACAAAGTGAAAGAAGAACAAGAACGCTTAATGAAATTAGCGTACTCTAGCGTTCGCAAACGCACCGCTGAAGCCTTACTTCACTTGAAAGAGCGCTACGAAAAAGACAACGACAAACCCTTCACCATGGCCATTGCCCGCGACGATCTCGCTCGCATTGTCGGCACCGCCACCGAGTCACTCATCCGCACCCTCAGCGACTTCAAGCAAGAAGGGCTTATTATCATTGACGGTTCAAGAATTACGATTGTTGAGGAGTTGAAACTTTTGCATTTGAGAGGATAAACACTCACCTGCGGTGATCAATCTGACTTCGTCAGATCAATTGCTACGCAATCAATCACTGTGTGATCAATCCAAAGGATAAAATCGGAACGATTGATCGCGAAGCGATTGATTCGAAGAATTTATCACCGAAGGTGATTGATCTGAAAGATTGATCACAGAGTGATTAGAGGCGCAGCAATTCCGCTTCGGACTTAACATCGGTATCCCCAAACCAGCACCACGAAGAATTATAAGCAACCCCAAAATAAGCAGCGCGAAGCGTATGGTCTTTTCGCGTTTGAAGAACGGGTATTTACTTAAGTACATTTTAATTCTGGAAAGCAGAACCAACAGGGGCGAGGTGCCTATGCCGAATAATAACATAAAGAGTCCTGAATACAGGGCATTTTGATAAAGAATGGCTACAGCCAAGGCTGAGTATACCATTCCGCAAGGAAGAATGCCGTTGACCATGCCCATGAAGAAGCGAGAGTAGACACTTTCCATTTTCAAAAACGAACGAAAAAATCCTGCAATGGACGAAGCCGGAAAGCGATTGTTCTGAAGAACTGTGGGGAAAGATTGAGCGAGGAAAACCAGCACGAGCACACTTCCGCTAATGAGCGCAGGCCATACTCCCAAATCTCTTGGAAGGAACAATTGTCCAACACCTCCAACCAATGCGCCCATAATGGCATAGGTGGTGGCTCTTCCAACATGATACAAACTTATCTGAAGCGCCTTTTGCGTGTTCGACCAAGGAATGCTCATGATAATAGGTCCGCACATACCCACGCAATGCAGACTTCCCACAATGCCCATGGTTAGGGCGGCTATGAATAACTCAATGAACATGTTTGTGTCCGATTATTTCTTCGAAATAATATTCCTTTCCGTCTTTCTTCCAGAAAACTTCAATGTTGTATCGTGAAGGAATTCCGGTTGGAAGGGTAAATGCAAAAGCACTGTCTGCCGACGCTGTTAAGTTGTAACTCGCGTCGAAGGCATTGTTGCTGGGGCAATACACCTTCACCGTTGCGTCTTTCATTTCATTCAAGGTAAACGGAAAACGAACCACCGCATTTCCATTTTCAAATTGAAAAGAACATTTTTTCTCAAGCGAAGCGTAGTTCGCTTGTTGGTCTAATCGGCTCTGATGAACCAATTCCTTTTCGTAATAGTTCTTGTCTACCAAGTCTATTTTTTGATTGATCGAAAGAAAGACCAACGTCAGAATGCCTGCGGCAAAGAAGAGGTAAAGTATTGTTATTTTCCAACCCCAATTCATGGTCTGTTTAATTTATTCGGAGCCAGAAGCACAAGGTTCTCTGTAGCTTTCAACTCACCGTTACTGTAGATTTCCAATTTCACATCGTTTCGCTGCGAAGGCAATTCATCAACAGGAACGTAGATAAAGAGTTCTCCGTTTTTCATTTCGCCCGACTGCAATTTGTTCTGATGACCGATCCAATCGAAGCTTGCATTTTTCCCTTCAATTCGAAATTCAATATTCATCACATCGGAGGTCTTGTTAATGAGCTTAATGTTGTAAAGGTTTCCAATTTTCCCATCGGGCTCAACGGTGAATAGGGTGTTGCGTGTGCGAACGCTGTTCACTTCCAACTCACTTCGTGTAATCAAGAGGAATGCTTCAACACTTATAAGCGCCAGCAATACCAACGAATAAGCAACAATGCGCTTGTTTAGTTTGAGTTTGGTCTTCGTTAAGACGCTGTTTTCAGAAGCATAACGAATGAGTCCTTTTTCGCGGTGCGTCTTTTCCATTACTGTGTCGCATGCATCCATGCACGCGGTGCAGTTCACACATTCCAATTGAAGACCGTTACGAATGTCAATGCCGGTCGGACAAACACGAATGCATTCCAAGCAGTCTACGCAATCGCCATGCGGCTGGTCAGCGGTCTTTTTAATGTGCTTGGTTCTTGGTTCGCCACGGACATGGTCGTAAGTCACCGCAATGGAATTTTTGTCGAGCATAACGCCTTGCATTCTTCCATACGGACAAACAATTAAGCACACTTGCTCGCGGAACCAATAGTAAATGAAGAAGAACACCAGACTGAAAACAACAATGGCCGAGAATCCGCCTACGTGCTGTGTTACAGGCTCTGTAGCAATGTTCCAGACAGCGTCACTTCCAATGATATACATGAGGAAGGTATTCGCAATGGCGAACGACACAGCGAAGAATAGAATAATTTTCAGAATTCTACGCGTGAGCGTATTGCTGTTCCAGGGCTGCGTGCGCAAAGCCATTTGCGCCTTCCGATCTCCTTCCATCCAATATTCTATTTTGCGGAAAACCATTTCCATAAAAATGGTTTGCGGACAAACCCATCCGCAAAATACCCTTCCAAAAATGACAGTGAAGAGAATGATGAAGACCACGAAGATGAGCATGCCCAAAACGAAAATGAAAAAGTCTTGTGGCCAAAAACGAACACCGAAGAGAATGTAAATGCGATCTATAACATTCAACATGAACAAGGGCGCACCGTGAAACTTAATGAAGGGCAAGGAGAAGAACACCGCTAAGTACACCCAAGACAGATAACTTCGAAGGTTATAAAAATAGCCTTTGGGTTTCTTCGGAAAGAACCAAACGCGTTTTCCTTCCGCACTGATGTGCGCGACAGAATCTCTAAATTCTTCTTCGTCGTCTATCATTTTTTCGCAGTGGCTGTGCTATCGGGTAAGACCGCCGCAGGAGCGCTGGTGGTATCGGCTTGTGCCGCATACAAGGTTCCTTCAGGGGCTTTTCCATTTGCAGGATTGGTTCCTTGCAAAGACAGAATGTAACTGGTTACCTGTGCCATTTGCATAGCAGACAAATCGGTCTTCCATGATTTCATTCCCGTTCCGGTTACACCCAGTTTAACTGTTTTGAAAAGATCTTTAATGTCTCCACCGTGCTTCCAATACTGGTCGGTAAGGTTTGGTCCAATCTTTCCTTCGCCGCTTGCACCGTGACAACTCACGCAGTTCGCGGCGAATAGGGCAGAGCCTGCTTTTAAATCTTCAGAGCTGGTTAATAAAACAACAGAAGTCTCATCTACCAAGTTCTTCGCGTTTTTGCGATATTCTTCCATTTGCTTTTCAGCATCTGCTAATTGCGTGTTGTATTCTTGTAATGAAGATAGACCGTTTCCACCTGCATGGTAATATGCCATGTAACCCAAACCCCAAACTATGGTTAAGTAGAATCCGTACTTCCACCAAGGTGGTAAAGCATTGTCTAACTCGCGAATGCCATCGTAATCGTGGTCTGTAAGAATAGCCGCTTCGTCTTTAATTTCAACCGACTTATTCAATTTGTTCCAGAAAGAAGGTCCCACACGTTCAGGATTTGCCTCCGGCGCTCCTTCCTTCAATCCAACAAAATCAGTAGTTAAGTACTTAATCATGCGGTTGTAGTAAAGCACCACGCCCAATTCAATAACAATAAGGGTGAACAAGGCGTTGAAGGGTGTATTTCCAAATCCATTGTGAAGGAATTTCAACACCTGATCTCCCGTTGCCGCCGAAACGCTGCTCGAAAATCCGAAATAAATCAGAATGATTAGTATGGTTGTCGGCCAGTTGCGCGATTGCTTTTTCTTGTCTTGTTTCGCCTTGTTTGCAACGGCTTTCAATACACCTTGCAATTGCAAAATGTAAATCAACAACATGACCGCGACTAAGATTAGGCCGTAGAAGATTGGATCTTGATACGGAGAGTAGGTGCTGATTGGCAGCGCTGTTATAGCTTCTTTCATGGCTTTTACAGATCTAATGGAATGTTTTTTTGTTCTTCAATACTTGCTTTGTCTTCACGAAGTACGCGGTATAGAA
>JBIKRF010000118.1:0-6105 GCA_044349305.1 Flavobacteriales bacterium | reverse complement strand
TTCTTAATGTCAGTTCCTGGAATTCCGTGTATCTATTACGGAGATGAAATTGGAATGCCGGGTGGAAATGATCCGGACAACAGACGCATGATGCGCTTCGATCAATTGAATAGCGAAGAGACGGCACTGCGCGCTTCAACACAAAAATTAGTTAAGCTGAGAAGAAAGAATTTACCTTTGATATACGGAGAGACTTATGTGATGCAAGCAGATGAAAAGGCTTTGGTTATCGCAAGAAAATACCTCGATCAAATTTCCATCGCAGTCTTCGCGAAAGGCGAAGGCAACGTGAACATTACGCTTCCTGGATATTGGAAAGGGAAGGTGAGCACAAACGGATTGGAAGTCGTTTCAACCGATGCAGGTTCGAATTCATACACGTTGAAAGTAGGAGGGAAGGGATACGGATTCTTCTTCGTGAAATGAACCACATTCTTCCGAACAATAAAATAAGTACCCTGAAAATATTCGCGCTTGAGCGAATAGGAGAGGTTTACGATGCGAGAGAAGCGCGAAATGTCATGAACGAATTGTTCAGACATTATTTGAATTTCTCTCCAGCCGACTTGGTAGTGAAAGCGAACGACACCGTTAGCGAATCGCAAATGCTCTTGATTTACAAAGCCGCCAAGCGAATCGCTCAGCACGAGCCTTTGCAATATGTTTTAGGTTCCGCTTATTTCTTCGGAATGGATTTACACGTGAACAATTCTGTTCTCATTCCTCGTCCAGAAACCGAAGAGTTGGTGAGATGGATTCTAGACGAAATAAAACCGAATAATCATTCGGTTATTGACATCGGAACCGGCTCCGGCGCAATTGCCCTCGCTCTAAAAAAAGCGCAGCCGAATTGGAAAGTATGTGGACTAGATGTTTCGAAGGAAGCTCTTCAAGTAGCACAGAGAAATTCAACTGAATTGCAGTTGGAAGTGGAGTGCAAGGAAGTGGATGTTCTAGCCGAAAATTTACCGGAAGGAAACTGGACGTGCATCGTTTCGAATCCTCCATACATAACTGTTTCAGAAGGAAATGAAATGCGCACCTCAGTTGTTCAACACGAACCACATCTCGCGCTCTTCGTCCCGGAAAACGATCCTTTGATTTTCTACCGACGCATTCTAAAACTCGCGAACAAATGCGAAACAGTCAAGCAAGTCTTCTTCGAAATTCATGAGAATTATTCCAATGAAACCTTTGCTCTTGGAGAGTCAATGGGCTGGAAAGGAGAGTTGAAGAACGATCTTCAAGGAAAGCCTCGCATGCTCCTCTTTACGAAGTAATCTTGCGAAGCATCTTGTGCAACATCTTTGGCTCCGCCAATCTTGCTCCGCATCTTGTGAAACATCTTTGGCTCCGCCAATCTTTCACTTCGTGAATCAGCCTTCCATCCCGCCTTCGTTCGACTTCATGTTCTTACGCTTGAATAACTGCGAATCCATCTTTCCGAATTTCCAAGAGACATTGAAACGGAACATCTGCCAGTCGCGACGTTTGTTTGTGACTTGATCAAAGTAAGGCGAACTGCTGTGCACAATGTTCACGCGTGTTTTTAAGACATCTTGAGCACTGAAAGAAATTACCAAACTTCTGTTGGCTAAGAATTCTTTGCGAATGGAAAGGTCTAATCCGTAAGTAGGTTCAATGTATCCTTGAACCGTGTTGTTGCTTCCGCCCCAGCCACCGCCGCCCATGCCCATTCCACCACCACCACCGCCGCGTTCGCTGCTGCCGACTTCTAACGCGCGTTTGCTGCTGTAGTCGAACATGGCTTGAATCGAAATGTTCTTGGGTGCTTTGTAAGTGATATTACTTTTAATCCAGTAGGAATTGATGTTGTTCTTCAAATTCGGATCGAGATTGGTTCCGTCAATAGCACTATTATACACGTTAATATTCGTGCTCATCTCGAGCCATTTCGCGAGGGTGTTTCGCGAGACGAATTCAAGGCCTAGCGCTTGGCTGCTGCTTGCGTTTTGATAAGAGGTTACAATAATAGTGTCTCCTACATTAAGAGAACTGGCTTCACGGTATTGTTGGCGAACAGTAATATTCGTTGTGTATCTTCCATAAGCAGAAACAATAACGGTGTTTTTCTTATTCGGAATCCATTGCCAAGACAACTCTCCTGATTGTGTGAACTCGGGTTTCAGTCCAGGATTTCCGCGCTGTATATTCAATGAATCGCTATAATCTGTAAACGGAGAAAGCGTCATAAAACTTGGTCTGTTAATCTTGCGATTCAATGCGAATTGAATGTCTTGCTTCTCGGTAAGCACTCTTGTAACAAACAGCGAAGGGAAAAGTGCAATAGGGTATTTGTAAGAGAAACTACTTCCGTTGCTCAGAAGTTCTCCTTTGTAATCACTGCTCTCTGCGCGTAACCCAGCTTTTATTTTCCAAGAGGGCAAATCCCAAGCTGCTGTTCCGTAACCTGCATATACTTGGTCTAAGTAATGGTAGTTTACAGCAAGAGAGGCAATGGTATCTGGCGTTCCAGTTGTCAAGGAAATATTAATGTATTCGGTAGTAAAATCTCTAATGGAAGCACGTGTGCCCAATTCTATGCGAAAACGATCGGATATCTTTGATTCAAAATCTACTTGAGAGGTTACGAGATATTGGTCAACGTTACCCTCTTGTTTCAATTTAGTTGAGTCGCTCGGAGTGTAATAACGATTGTAGTAATCCCCATTGAATTCGCTGTGAATTCGATTGAAGTTAATATCAGCATTTAATTCTGTTCCTTCCTTGCTAAAGAGATGCTTGTAAAGTGCACTTCCTCCAATATTTTGAAACGCTCTTTTAGTATTGCTTTCGCGATAATAGGATCCTGTTGGTCCATCTGACACAACATTTAAAGTGTCGAATGGTGCGAATGACCCTTTCATAATATTTCCCGAAAAAGTAAGGGTGTTTCGATTGTCAATGAGCCAGTCAAAACCACCGCGGCCATTAAGCATGAAACCATCATTCATACTGAATTGGTTTTGGTCTATGACATATTCAGGTAATATGTTGTCGCGGCGAGTATTTCCTTGGCTAATGCTTCGTCGTTGATTGTAATTGGTGTTGGCAAAAAAGTTTATTTTACCCTGACGGAAATTAAAGTCGAAACCCGAGTTAACCCTCCCACGTTTATCGATACCAGATCGAAGGCTTCCGTTATAGCCGGAACTTCTGTTGTGTTTCATGACAATGTTTACAATTCCACCGCCGCCGCCGCTGGCATCGTACTTAGCGGAAGGATTGGTAATTAATTCAACACGCTGAATGGCGTCTGCAGGTATTTGATCAATAGTTAAAGTAGTGGGTCTTCCGTCGACAAAGATTTGCGGGGCTGCATTTCGAAGTTGAACGTTTCCATCTGTATCTACTTGCAGAGATGGAATGTTTCGCAGCACGTCTTCCGCTGTTCCGCCTGAATTCATGGGGTTCTTGTCTACATCGTAAATACGCTTATCAAATTCCAGGCGTGGTCCACCACCGTCAATGGTTACCGTATTCAATTGCCCTGTGAACGTGAGCTTAAGATTTCCCAGATCCTTTTCAACCAGACCCATGGGACCTCCCGAAGGTTTTAACGTGAAAACGAAATAAGCAGCTTCTACTTCCGCCAGAGAAAAACGAAGCGTTAATTTCTCACCAACAGGTAAATCTTCAATCGTGAATTCGCCGTTGGCCTGCGAAAGCGCTCCGCCTAATACAAGTGGATTCTTTTCCTTCACCACTAAACTGTCTTCTTTGTAAGCACGCAGCACGACGAATTCGAGAGGTTTGTTGGTTCGCGCGTCGAATAGTTTTCCGTAGACGCGTCCTTTTGCTGCGGGTCGCGGTCCTTGTCCAGAGCCGCTACCCCCCGGTCTGCCGCCATTCTGGGGCTGTGAGAAAACGATTCCTGCAGAAATAAGCATGAACATGACAAGCATATTTTTTTTTGCTTGTTTAATAAAAGAATGAAAGTGAAAGTTCATGCGTTTAGAACAGAAATATGTGCGAAAAGTTTAATGCAGTAAAGTTAACCAATACATGACCTGTATCGCTTATTTTTGCGTACTTATGAAACCCATTCCTTTTTCACCTCCGCGTATCGATGAAAAGACGATTGAAGCGGTAACTGCCGTTTTGCGATCAGGTTGGATAACAACTGGTCCTCAAACGCGGGCTTTTGAAAACGATATTCAACAATACTGTGAATGCGGTCCTGTGCTGTGTTTGAACTCTTGGACCAATGCCGTTGAAATGGTTTTATACTGGTTTGGAATTGGGCCAGGTGACGAAGTAATTGTTCCAGCTTATACGTATGCAGCTACGGCGAACGTTGTTGTGCATTTAGGCGCAACCCCGGTAATGGTAGACTGTTCGCCGAATTCTGCTCACATGGACATTGCGAAGGTCGAGGCAGCCATTACCGAAAGAACCAAGGCAATAATGCCGGTTGATGTAGGCGGACTTCCCGTTGACTATGATGCATACATGCAGTTGGTAAAGAATTTCTCGAAACGTTTTCAATGGAAACCAACCAATCGCGCGCAAGAGAAAGTAGGAAGACCTTTGGTCGTTTCTGATGCTGCCCATTCGTTCGGTTCTCTTTACAAAGGGAAAAGAGTAGGGAATCAGACCGATGTTGCAGGATTCTCTTTTCATGCTGTAAAGAATTTGACTACTGCTGAAGGTGGGGCTATTACATTGAATTTTCAGTCGGAAATTATTTCTGAAAAAATTCGTCAGGAGATTTATGTTAAGTCTCTTCACGGTCAATCGAAGGACGCAATTTCTAAAATGCAGCCGGGTAACTGGCGTTACGATATTGTTGAGGCAGGATACAAATGCAACATGACCGATATTCATGCGGCTATTGGCAGGGTAGAGTTAGAGCGCTTTCAAGAGAGCTTAGACAGAAGAAAGGAAATTTGCGAAATCTATAACCGCATTCTTTCAACCAATAAGAATTGCATTACGCCAACCTTTAAGACAGAATGGTCTGACACGAATTATCACTTGTACATGCTTCGCGTTAACAAGTTTACAGAGGATCAACGCGACGCTGTAATTCGCAAGGTGGCGGAAGAAGGCATTTCGTTGAATGTACATTTTCAACCGTTACCGTTGTTCACGTTTTACAAGAGTGAAGGGTTTGATATTCATGATTTTCCAAATGCCTTTAATTTCTATAAAAATGAAATTTCGCTTCCTGTGTATTTCGATTTATCGAACGAAGATGCAGAGCGCGTGGCAAACGCAATTCTAAAGGCCATTCAAGAGGTTAAATGAAAAGACTCTTCGATATCTGCTTTTCACTAGCGCTAATCTTGGTGCTTCTGCCTATTGGAATAGTGGTTTCTTTGTGGATTGTATTCGACGATTTTGGATCACCATTTTTTATTCAACAGCGCGTCGGCCGAGGTGGTAAGAATTTCGGTTTGTTGAAGTTTCGCTCCATGCGCAAAAACGCAGAGTCGAAGGGACAGTTAACTGTTGGAATGAAAGACAACCGCATTACACGAAGTGGATATTTTATTCGGAAGTACAAGGTCGACGAACTACCGCAATTGTTGAATGTATTATTGGGGGAAATGAGCGTCGTTGGCCCTCGTCCGGAAGTTCCGAAATACGTTTCGTTGTACAATGAAGCACAACAAAACGTGCTCAGCATTAAGCCAGGTATTACAGACTTCGCAAGCATTGAGTACGTTCGTGAAAACGAACTCCTCAGCGCCTCATCTGACCCCGAGAAAACCTACATCGAAGAGATCATGCCTGCCAAACTTGAGCTCAACCTCAAGTACCTTCGCGAGCAAAGTTTCCTCACTGACATGAAGATTATTCTTCAAACAATCAAAGCGATTTTGTAAACCCTCATCGCGAAGCGTCATCCGCTTTGCGGTCATCACCGAAGGTGTCATCACAACGAAGTTGTGTCATCCATGGCCTTTAAAATAATAGCTACACCCTGTTGTGCCTCCTCCATGGTAATCGTTAATGGAGGCGCAATACGGAAACTCCACGGACAAGACAAAAACCAAAAACTCAAGAGTCCGTTTCTTAAATTTTCTTCCACCACTTGCTGAACCACTTCAGCACTTTCCATGTCAATGGCGAAGAACA
>JBIKRF010000117.1:0-6167 GCA_044349305.1 Flavobacteriales bacterium | reverse complement strand
AAACTTCTGGATTGAAAAATTCCAACATGATAGAATCATTTCCGATATTGAACAGCACAGTTTGAAAACGCAGTGTAATCAAGTTATTCGGGAGTTATATGCATTTATAAAGTTTATTAAGAAGAGAGGTTAACACTCTCCGAGTGATGACCGTTCCGGATGACACATTTCATGTGATGACAATCTTCGATTGATGACCGCTTCGCGGAGCGTCATCCGGAACGGTCATCACGAAGTGTCATCCACAAAGTGGTCATCGCAACTGTGTTGCGTCATCCCATCGGGTCATCCGCTCCGCCGTCATCCGCTCCGCGGTCATCGCAACTGCGTTGCGTCATCCCGTAGGGTCATCACCTTCGGTGTCATCGGCTTCGCCGTATATTTGCAATATGTTCAACTTCTTATCCCCAAAGAACCAAGCCCTAATCGCCCTAACCCTCTTCGGTTTCGTCTACATGCTTGGACAATTGCTCTTCATTGGAGGTTTGTATGTTTATTGTGGAAGTGAAGAAGCGGTGGATGCGGTGTTGGCGAATTCGAAAATTGATCAGCAGGTTTTTTTGTTTGTCTTGACAATGAACGCACTTATACAGTTGTTGGTGGGATTTGTTCCGCTGATTGTTTCTCAGAAGTGGTTAACGAAAGTGGAATGGACATCTTTTCGTTGGAAGGGTGGAAGAGCTACCTTGTTAGGATTGGTGGTGATGGGCATAGGCATACCGTTCATTTATTATTTTTCAGCGAAGGTTGAATCGCTCTTGCCTTCGTGGATGTTAGAAAATGCTATGGAAGAAGACAGCAATGCCTTTTATCAGCAGTTGGGAGCGTTGTCAAAAGAGCATCCGTTTGTCGTTTTGCTATCTACCGTCATTATTGCTCCTTTAACCGAAGAGCTCATGTTCCGCGGACTTATTCAGGGTGTTTTGAAGAATTGGACCAACTCGAAGCATTGGGCGGTATGGATTTCAGCCATCTTATTTGCTGCCATTCATTTTCACATTGCTGGATTTTTACCACGTATGTTACTCGGTGCATTAATGGGTTATTTCGTTTTGTATTCGGGAAGCATTTGGACAGCAGTGCTCATGCACCTTTCGTTCAACGCGTTCAGTCTCGGACTAACTATTTTTCCATATGCCGGAAAGCTCTTCATGCACCTTATCAACGGCTGGTTTTTCCCTGCGGTGAGTTTGTGGTTAGCGGTAAGTGTTTTTGTATGGGCAAAGGCGAGGCTTGTGAAAAGTCAAGCCACTGTTACCGCCATGTGATTATATGCTCAGTTTCCGACGCTTTGGGCCTTTTTTTTGAAGATTTAAGTTTGATAAATTGATATTTTATTATCTTTGGAGATATACTTCAAAATTATGGGAAAGAAGAAATACAATAAACCTGAGCTTAAAATTACTAAATTGGATAATTCCATTTCTATTTATTTGAATTCTTTTGAGCCGGTAAATCCGCAAGATCAAACGGCAACTCCTCCTTCGGGTTATTTTAATCCCTTTAATTGGATTAAATAATAATGGTGTATTCTCAGATGTATTCTTGCAACTAACGGGTACATGCTGAATTTTACAAGGATTAGTTTTGTCCATAGTCTGCGACAGATTCCACTAAGTTTTTTTTGGCAGTTCAATCGCTGGAATTCGGAAACCCTTCCTATGAAATTTTCTTGATTCACCGGTGTATCAAAGGCAACACAAGTGTCTCCTCTCATTAAAAATTCTAAACTTTCAGAGTTGCGGTTAATTTGTATCACCCGATGTGCAATCCACTTTTCTTCGCTTTCAAAAACAACCACATCTCCGCGTTTTATTTTATCCATTGAAATCGGTTCAACAGTAAGAAAATCTCCCTTTCTTAAAAAGGGGAACATGCTGTAACCGCTTGCAACAATTTGAACCGATCGCCCTTGGCGTATGATTTCTTTGCGTAAGGTATGAGAAAGCTCTTGTTGATTCATCCTTTGAATTCTACACTGCGAATGAAGTCGATAATGGATGGGGTGGGAACAACGCCCAATTTATAAGTGCTGGCGTGTTGCGTAATTCTTTCCAATTGCGCAATCAGATGCTCCGTGTACTTTTTATCGTAGTTGTGCTGAAAGCAAAAGGCCATAAGTTGCGAAAGCGCTTGCGCTCCAGAAAGTTTTTCTGCTGAATTCTTTTTTGAATGAAAGGGGAAGTAGAATTTCGAAACTTGTGCTTGCTTATTCAAATCGGCATAAGGCATAGGTGTGTTGTACATGAAGTACTCTCCGTTTACTTCGCGAACAATAAGTCGGTCATCATTCACAATATGCGCTCCTTCTTCCTCCCAAATCTTCGCCATAGTGCTTTTTCCAACACCGGAAAATCCGCTGAAAATTCTTCCCGTCTCTCCATCCCAAACACCCGACGCGTGAATCATGAACGCGTTACTGTTCAATGTCAAATAATAGAGAATAAGTGCGCCGAGCGGATAAGAAAGTGGAGAGATAAACGAGTCATTGTTTTGAGTCAAGACCTTAGAATAAACAGTCCATTCTGTTGATTGGTCATTCAAGAAAGCCACCTGCTGTATTTCTTCAATTTTATTTGGATTGAAGACAATGAACGCTCTTTCTTTTTTAGTGCGTACTACTTGCCAAAGTCTTTGTTTATCGAGTACCGCATCGAAAATGACTTCTCCTGCATAGCTTGATTCTTCTGGTAGTCCGGCATGACAGACAACAGTAGCATCATGATTTTCAACAGCTTCTAATTGCAGGAAATTCGAATATCCTTCTTCAAAAAAGATTGGATAATTTTCATTGGAAGAAATCTTCACGAAATAGTCTGCTACGGTTAAAACAAAATTCTGCTTCATGTTCAGTCGTTCAAAATGAAATTAGAAAGGTCTTTCAGAAACTCTTCGAGATCGGCTTGAGCAACCTCAGTTTCAACCTCATATTCCGAAACTATTTTTTCAGTCAAAGATGCTACGGTTGCCCCTTCTTGAATTTCATTCCAGATGAAATGACCGACTTCATTCAAATTGAAAATTTCAGTCATGTCAGCTACGTTGTTGCGCAACGGAACCAAGACCAACTCCTCATCTACTGCACGTGCTACAAAATTTGATTTGGCAGCCGCTATTTCGTTTATGTTCATTTCCATTTGAATTTCAACAAATTTAAGTGATTCATTTTCTCTCGCACTACCTTTACGTTATGAAATTCCTTCTTTTGCAACTCAAAGAAGCCTTCGCTTTTGCCACTCAGTCTTTGGTGGTGAATAAATTGCGAACGGTGCTTTCGTTGTTCGGAGTGACGATCGGAATTTTCTCAATCATTTTTGTTTTGAGTGTCGTAGACAGTATGGAGGCCGATATGAAGGAGGGACTCTCTGTTATGGGTTCCGATTTGCTCTTCATTCAGAAATGGCCCATGGGACCTGAGAAGGAAGGCGGTGAATACGAGTGGTGGAAGTATTGGCAGCGCAGACAACCGAGCAAAGAAGATCTTGATTTACTAAAAGCAGAGATCAATTCTTTCTCTGTCGCAACGATTCAAGTTAGGGCATCAAAAACCATCGAACATCAAAACAATTCTTTGGAAGGTGTGGGATTTATGGGCGTGGGCTATGATTACATTCAAGCCATTGATTTAAAAATTGAAAAGGGACGCTACTTCTCGCAAATGGAATGCGATGGGGGTAGACCAGTAGCACTCATCGGATACTCGCTGGCCGAACAATTGTTCGGGGCGGAATATCCAGTTGGAAAGGACATAAAAATTCAAGGACAAAAAGCCGAGGTGATTGGTGTAATGGCGAAGGAGGGCTCGTCTCTCTTCGGCGGTGAACGAGATCTTTCAGTTTACGTTCCTTACGAATACGCGCAACGATTCGTAGGAGATGTCGACGATGTGACATTGTTAATTAAAGCGAAAAAAGATGTCGATGTCGACGTGCTTAAGAGCGATGTGATGTCGGTATTTCGCGGTATTCGCGGTATTCGTCCTACAGAAGATAATGATTTTAGCGTCATCGATTCCAGCATGATTAGCGACATGGTGAACAGCATCGTAGGTGTCTTTAATTTAGCCGGAATGTTTATTGGAATCTTTGCGATTCTTGTCGGTGCTTTTAGCATAGCAAACATCATGTTTGTTTCAGTGAAAGAAAGAACAAACATCATTGGCATTCAAAAGGCCCTCGGCGCTAAGCGTTACTTTATTCTCTCACAATTTTTGTTTGAATCGATGCTTCTTTGTTTAGCCGGAGGAATGCTGGGATTGCTATTTGTTTATGGAGTGCTTTCGCTGCTTAATGGCGTTACAGATTTTCATTTCTTTTTACCTTTCAGCCGCGTTATTTTGGGCATCACGGTTTCTTTAGGTGTTGGAATTATAGCAGGATTTATCCCGGCTTTGCGTGCGGCGAATCTGAAACCTGTTGATGCAATCAGATCGGCAGGTTAAAACCCGAGGGTTACCCCTATTTGAATAATCTGGCGATTTGTTTTTGTTGTTCCCGTCGTATACGTCAATGCAGAGTTGTTTTGAATCGTAACTGTTTCAGGAATCACATATTGCGTTTTTGCTCCTTGTATGTTTTCATATCGAAGGTCAAACCAAACACGCTTTGCCTGCTTAGATTGAATACGAATACCAATCGCATATCCATAGAGTAATGAAGTACTGCTTTGTTGAACTTTAGCTTCTTCAATTGAAGAATAGCCGCCGCTATTTTGAACAGATAGATCTGTTTTTGTAGAAAATGTTTCGAATCCAGCGAGTCCTTCTAGGTATGGCTGAATTGCACCATTTAAAGGTCGCAATCGAATGAGCCCTTGGTAACGGTAGTTGTTGTGCCTCACGCGGTAGGTGCCATTATTAAAAATAGTATCACCAGCGGTATTCGTCCCTCCATACACCGAAATGTCTTTATCTAAGGCCCCCATTTGATTCCAAGAGAACTGTATTCCCCAATCGAAAGGAAGTTGTTTTATTGGATGAGAGAATACACCTGAAAGCCCGATCGGTTGACCGTTGTATCGTTCTGCATATTCTCCCGTAGGCTGCACGAATTGTATTCCTACTCCAAGGTTTGCTTTACGCGTATTTTTAATGGAAGTGCTCTTTTCTTGAGCAAGTGTTAGGAGAGAACTCAACACAAAAGAGAAAAGAAGGAACTTTTTCATATTAATTTTTTTTGAAGCCTTTCAAAAGTTATACCCAAACGAAGTTAAGTCCTTTTAACTTCGCAAAACATGATGAACAAGTTAATTTGGATATTGGGAAAAACAGGACAGTTGGCAAATTGTTTCGCTGATTCGTTGAAAGAAGAAACAACAGCGAATGTTCGCTTCTTTGGCCGGAATGAAATAGATTTTGAATCCGATCTGTTTGAACAACTTTCGGAATTGAATGAAATTCCAGATGTTATCATCAACACGGTGGCATACACTGCTGTAGACAAGGCCGAATCGGAAGAGGAACTCGCACACCAGGTGAATGCAGTGGCCGTGAGCGAGTTGGCCGATTTCTGTTCCTTGAACGACGTTGTGCTTATACATTTTTCAACCGACTATGTTTTTAATGGTGAAAAAAATGCTCCTTACACGGAAGACGATGAATGCAATCCTTTGGGTGTATACGGAAGAACCAAGCGCGAAGGAGAGCTAGCGGTGTTAGAATGTGAAACAGGAATTGTCATTCGCTTAAGTTGGTTGTATTCCAACTACGGAAAGAACTTTTATTTAACCATGAAGAACGCTATGGCCTCCGACTCAACGCGTGAACTTCGTGTCGTTAATGATCAAGTGGGCTGCCCAACAAACGCTTCCGATGTTTCGAATTCAGTTTCAACCTACATAGCCAATTGCCTAAGCGAACAAACCGAATGGACGTTCGGTCTCTTCCATTTCGCCGGCAACGAAGTTATTTCGTGGTACGATTTCGCTGTGCGGATTAAGAATGAATATGGTTTTTCGAATTCTATACTTCCGATTGCTACAAGTGATTATCCCACGGCTGCCCAAAGACCAGCTTATTCGGTTTTGGGTTCGGTTCGAAAGCTTTTTTTTGGTAAGAGAAGATAAGAAAGGGGAAGAGAAGGGAAGATTTTTTTGTGTTAAGAGAAGATAAGAAAAGGGAAGAATGGGTAAGATATGTGCAGCCTTATTCGAGCTTGGATTTGATAGTG
>JBIKRF010000116.1:0-6174 GCA_044349305.1 Flavobacteriales bacterium | reverse complement strand
AAACGGTATTCGATTTCCTTGAGAGGGTTGATGACAAGGCCACAAACAAACGCGTGCTTGAAAGCTTGGCCATGTGCGGCGCATTTGACCGATTCGGAATTACGCGTTCTGCCTATTTCGGAACAGATAACAAAGGCGAAGGATTCATAGACACACTTGTGAAATACGCACGTGCAGCGCGCGACGGAAAGAACTCATCACAAGCTTCACTATTCGGGGAAGATTCGGGAGTTGAGATACAGCCGCCTGCTATTCCGAAAGTTGAACCGTGGGACGCCCTAACTGAATTATCAAAGGAAAAAGAATTGGTGGGCATGTTCATCTCGGGGCATCCACTCGACGATTTCGCTTTGGAAATTGAAGCGTTCTGTCATTCAAATTCCATGGAGGCGCTCGAAAATCCTGAACCAAACAACGGACGCGAAATAGCCTTTGCTGGCATTGTTAAAAACGTGCAACATCGCATGTCTCAGCAAGGCAATCCTTATGGAAGTTTCACCCTTGAAAACGGAGAAGGCTCGCACGATTTTCGTTTATTCCGCAAAGACTACATGAACTTCAAAGCATACATGCAAGACAACTTCTTCTTGTATGTGCGCGGTCGTTTCCAAAAACGGCGCTATGGCCAAAATACGGAAGAAAAAACTGAATTTCAAATTGCAGAAATTACACTACTCGCTGAGGTAAAAGAAAAGCTTGGAAGGTATTTAACCATTGGTATTGACTCTGAATTTTTAACCGAACAGTCCATTCAAAAATTAGACGATCTGTTGGTGAAAAATACCGGTCATGCTCAGCTGCGCATTGAACTAAAAAATGGAGAAGACCGCGTAATACTTCCTTCTTCCGAAAGAAACAAAATTGCGGTGACAAAAGAAATTCAAACCGAAATAGAGGCCATTCCTGGAGTTTACTCCATTGCGCTTTCTTCGCGTTAACGAATACTAATTTTCTGAACGCCCGATTGTTTTTCAGATTGAAAAACGAGGAAATAAATTCCCGGTGAAGCATTCACTTGGAATTCATTTGACCCTGAATGATTCAACGTTAATTTACCGTCGATGCTATAGATCTGCACATTCAGTTTATTCACCTGTGTTGAAGTTTGGAAGACATTGTTTCCTATTGCATTAAACGAAAGGCTTTCTTGTATTTCTAAGTCTTCTGTGCCAACATAGAAACAATCGTTGTTTACAGTTGTAGGAATTAGATCTGCTAGCGTAATCGACTCATACCAATACACAGTTGCTTGCTGCTGCTTATTCAATTCAAATCCATTTGAACTTCCTACAAGATAGACTGTGTCATTTACAACAAGTACATCTTTGCAGTATTCAAACTTGTTCGTTCCTACCGTGCCTCCTCCATTGTATTGACCTTGAAAATCGTATCGATGAAGGATCCATTCATTCTCTCCGAATCCAAAATCTGTTGTTTCTCCAGCTATCGTATATCCTTCCGAATTGGAATGTGCCGTTTTATACCACATGTTGTAATCTCTATACGTGAATATTTCCATATCTATGGTACCGTCCAATTGGTACGCACAGCTGTATGAATTTCTAAAGGTTCCATTTAAAAATTCCCCAACAATTAAAACTCCGTTAGCCGATACATGTATATCATGTGACTGCGCCCCTGCGCCAGGGACTTCAAAATTTTGCAGCACATTACCGAAAGAATCGATTTTTCTTACACTATAGTGCGGGTTTGTTGATTCATCGTGATTGTTTAACACGTACAATTCACCGTTGTAATACTCCAAGCCCACGTTGTTGTTAACACCAGCCGATTCTATGTTCATGGGCGCGGAAAGAACTCCTGCCTCGTTCAGGGAATACATAACAACTAATTCTTCTCCTGATGGAAAAAATGAATTTGTTGCTACCAAAATATTTCCAACCCCATCTATCACAATATTTCGTGCCTCATCCCACACCCCTTCTCCAAATTCTTGTGACCACAATAAATTCCCATTCGCATCTACTTTTCCAACTAAATTTTTATAACCCGCCACAGAGTTGCTCAATATCATTCCACAGAAATAAATACTACCATCGGGCGCAACTACCACATCGTTACCACGCTCAATTCCAATTCCGCCAATATTCAAGGTCCATTCACAATCGAGCAAAGCATTTAGTTTCGACAAATAAACATCTGTCTGCGAGCCTACTTCACCACCTGTTGTTCCAATAGCAACAAAACCTCCGTTCGGACATGGAACAATCGAAGTGTACTCATCAGAACCTAAGCTGCCGTAATTATGCACAACTGCCTGAGCATTGCTCATCTGAGCAAGAGCAAGGAAAACAACCAAACAAATGCACTCTAATCTCTTCATGAATTATTTTTTTATAACCGCACGAATTTCCATGACTTGTTCAAGCAGTTCCTCCAATTTATTTAGCTGAAGCATGTTTGCACCGTCACTTAAAGCCACAGCCGGATTAGGATGTGTCTCAATGAACAAACCGTCGACACCAACTGCTACTGCCGCCTTCGCTATAGTTCCAATTAATTCTGGCTTTCCACCCGTAACGCCACTGCTTTGATTCGGTTGTTGCAAGGAATGTGTGCAATCCATAATTGCCGGTGCATATTCTTGCATAACTGGAATACCGCGATAATCGACAACAAGATCTTGGTAACCGAACATGGTTCCGCGCTCAGTTAACCAAACGTTATTGTTTCCGGCTTCCTTTACTTTATTCACCGCATGTTTCATGGATTCGGCAGAAAGGAATTGTCCTTTCTTAATATTCACAACCTTCCCTGTTGCAGCCGCTGCTTGAAGTAAATCTGTTTGCCTGCACAAGAAAGCAGGAATTTGAAGAACATCTACAAAAGCCGCAGCCATTGCTGCTTCATCTGCCGCATGAATATCTGTTACCGTTGGAATTCCAAAGGTCTTCCCAACTTTTTGAATAAGTTCTAATCCGATTTGATCACCTAATCCTGTGAATGAGTCGACACGCGAGCGATTCGCTTTTCGATAGGATGCCTTGAACACATAAGGCATTCCAAATTTATCTGTAATTTCTTTAACACGTCCTGCCACTTCCATCACCAAATCTTCTCCTTCAACTACGCAAGGTCCAGCCAACAAAACGAGTGATTTGGTCTGGGCCATTTTCATAACATCTGCACTATTCATTTTCTTTCTTTTTTGTTTTGAATAAATAACTTAATTGAATTGAAGCTTGCATTTCACGGGTATTCTTAAAAAAGTATCCCGGCATATTCGCAGTTTGAACACCTAAATAAAACTGGTTTGCGATTAACCACTGAACGCCCATTCCTAATTTCCAATTTCCGAAACCTCCATTTGAAACATTGAGAGAAGCAATGCAATCTTTATTTGGCATATACATCAACCCCACGCTGGCTATTGGTTTCAAAGGAGCAGCATACATTTCCAAGCCAGCCGTTAACCGCAACTTTTCACTCCATCGATAAACAGATCGAACATAAAACGATCCCATCAAGGGTCTCCAAAAAGAAGTCTTCCGCGAACTTGTGATTAACGTATCTGCAAATCCGCTCCCTCCATTCCAAAGTGAATCACCGTCTAAAATTGCATTCAAATCAACACCTGTCCAAGTAAGTGTAGAATCGAAACTCACAACTTCGCTTTGTCCATTCCAATTCACCCATCCTAAATTTCGAATTCCTAACGTATTCCAAACTTCCTTTTTGTCTATGCCTCTATCTCGAACAAAGTTAAACTCACCGTCAATACTGAATCCTATGCCATTTCCATTTGGACGCTGAGGAGCAGAATGAACATATTCGCCCGAATAATCGAGCTCTAAGGTATCGGCGTTCGGAGACGTGTAGAAAGAGGATGGTTGGAATAAACTAAACTGCTGATAGTTCAAACCGCTAACCATAGAAATTCCTATCGAACTGAACGTTCTCTTATCGTAAATCCCAAATCCTATTGATTGAAATGATTGAGCCTCACCTTGTATCGAATTCAAAGGAACTCTTACTCCTTGGTAATTCACATTTCCATTACTAATTAAGTCGAATGCTTCCCTAGAAATTCTTCCACTTCCAAAATACCCCTTACTAACTTGAATGTACAAATCGAGCATTTCGCTTCCGAATAAACTATCTCTTCCCCCATAATACCTTAAATGCACATTCGCAAACCCTCCTAGAATTCCAAGATCTTTCATTCCTTCAACAGCTGAGTTTCTTGCTTCAGCAGAAACTGTTCCTCCAACGACGAAAGGCTTTACCAAATCTTTCGTTAAAAAATTGCTCCCTACAGTTGCATTTCCTTGCAAATCTAAAATACCCCTAAAGGCCTTGCCAGTTGTATCGGACCTTGTTAACCACAGATATGAGGTTTGAGCAAAAGAGCTTCCGCCAATTAGCATCAAGAATAATACTACTAGAATTTTTCTCATTCTACTTCAGCATTTAGAACAACGCCCGCTTTCACACGAACATCTAGGAAATATGAGTTGTATAAATTCACCAACTGCGGAAAAGATGGGGTATTTGCAACAACTTGCAGAATTAATTGTCCTTCCGATTTAATGGCATTCCATTGCGCTTCAGAAAGAGGAATAACAAGTTTCGAGGATGTGGCTAATGCCAATGCATCTATGCTATTTCCACTCGAAACATTTAAATCTGAGGCTAAAACTATTCCGGTAAGTGTTGTAAGGTTTAGTTTCCACTGCATTGGAAACGCATTCTGAATATCGAGCGTCAATGAGCTAACACGAACAGCATCTGTTGAAACATCTACGTTCAAAGTGTCGCGAAGCGTAAGATCATTTGCTGCCAATCGCAAAGGAACATCAACAACCAATTTCGCTTCAGTTAATTGATCTGAGTAGAAGAAATCGTTTCCATCGCTTACGTTTCCAAACGGATTCAATTGTAAACTTCCTGTAAAAAGAACAGAGTATGGCAAACTTCCCATAAATGAAGTAATGTTACTGTTCCCCTCATTCAAATTAATATCGTAATTAGAAATAGAAGCGGTTCCGCCATTGTCAATGGAGCGTGTGATAAAAAATGGATTGTACAAATTTCCTCCTGTTAACTGAACCCCTGTATTCATGTACGTGTTTAATCCCATAACGTTGTCAATCTTCAACTTGCCATCAAATCCCATTTTGTGTGTTACTTGAAATCCAAACGAAGCCTGATCTAACTCCAATAATCCTGTTGGCATGTTTGCGCTTTCTGCCAAGTTGAACGTCTCATTGAATTCGTAAATATCATTTCCAAAATAACCTTTCGCGTAATCGATTATGAGGTCAGTCATCAGCAATTCGAAGCGAACAGAATCTTGTCCGTAAACAGTATTTTGATCAGCTGTCGTATTCTGTTCTGTTTTAATCTCTAGATGGGTTGAAAGCTTGTTGTAGTCGTAGCCTGTTGTGCCTGAAAGAACAACATATTTGTTCGACATGTCGATGGTATAATAACCTTCAGTTGGAGCGCTAGCGCTTCCTGGGGTTAGAGAGAAATCTATGTCCGTGTTGTTTCCATAAACTTCTGAAACATTGTAAAGCGTAAACTGCGGGTGCAAGTATGCATTCACATATGACTTTACATGAACAATCATTTGCCCCGATTTAACCTTCACCATGCGCAAACCTGTTCCATTGGTTTCAACAGAATAGTTCTGGTTTTGAGTTATAATTGCGGTATTCCCTGGAATCTGAAAAGGACCACCAAAAAGAGGAACGACAAATTTCTGTGAGATATTCGTGTCTGGAATTTGAGTTAAATCATTCGTTCCAAATCCCGAAATAATTTTTTCGAAATACAAGTGATAAATGCCTTCATTGTCTGCATAACCGTTATCAGCGGTCAAATCAGAAAGTGTTAGTTTTCCATGGGCTATTGGAGCTACCCAACTTGACTCCCATGAGGTTGGCTCTTCTTTCCTGCAAGACGAAAGAAAGATTGCGCACACAAATAGAAGGATATTGATTTTCGAATGCATGGTATCAAATATAATCTATCCTTGGACTGATTTTGAGATTCGGGTAAAACGATACAATAAAATCAATTGAGCAACTAGCCAAGCTCCAATTTCATCTGGGAAAGTTTGAATTCCAATAGCAGGAATATAAACCGCTATAAGAACATAAGCAGAAAGTCCCAACTGAATGAAGGCATACTTCCGAATCCATGACTTCA
>JBIKRF010000034.1:0-22854 GCA_044349305.1 Flavobacteriales bacterium | reverse complement strand
TTCTCCATGGACTTATCTAAACCAATGGCACGACCGCGTTCTTGATTTTTTCCTTCTTCAGAAAGGTTGCTTCGATCAATGATATCGCTGAATTCGTCTTCTGTTAGATACAAAGCTCTGAAATCTTTTTCATTGTTTGATTTGATCGCTTCGAATACGGCTTGACCGAATTCTTCTGGAGTTTTAGGCGCCGAAGAACATGCGCTGAAGGTCAGAGCTGAGAGAATAGAAAAGGCTAGAACAAATCGATTCTTGAACATGGGCATAGCAATAAATTCAATCAAAAATAGTGATCCCGTCGCGGATCGAACGCGAATTCTGGGCTTCGGAAACCCATGTAATATCCATTATACTACAGGACCAATGAATGGCTGCAAAGATAAGATAATAAATCTAGTGCTACGGATCTTTAACGAATGAAAGACAATTCTACAATCAATTTTTCAATGGCAATGAAAAATAAAAGGTAGTGCCTTCCTTGATCGCACTTTGAACCCAAATTTTGCCTTTGTTCTTTTCTAAATACTCGCGGCACAGAATGAGTCCTAATCCCGTTCCTTTTTCCTTTTCAGTTCCTGGAGTTGAAATAACGCCATCTATTTGGAATAGTTTATCCAATAATTCTTTTGCAATACCTACACCATTGTCATTTATCGAAATGATTAATTCATGTTCGTGCTTTTTCGATGAAATTTGAACTAAACCGTTAAGGTTCGTGTATTTCAATGCATTTGAAATTAGATTCCTCAAAACAATACTGATCATTGTTTTATCAGCATATGCCATGGTTCCGTCAGCAATATTATTTTGAATTAAAATACTTTTCTCCTCGGCGTTGCAACCTAACAAATCAATTGCTTCTTCCACTAAGAATTTTACATCAAAATATTCTGGCACATAACGCATATGCCCAGTTTGTATCTGAGACCATTCCATAAGATTAAGAAGCAGATCTAATGCTTTTTTTGAAGATTGATTTATGATTTTAGCATATTTATCTATTTCTTGAATGTCATTTTTCTCAACTTTTGAAAGCAGTAAATCGCTCGAGCCAATGATTGCACTGAAGGGGTTTTTTAAGTCGTGTGCAATGATTGAGAAAAACTTGTCTTTTGCGGCATTCAAGCGAAGGAGTTCTTCATTTTGATTCTTAATAATCAGTTCTTGTTCTCTTCTGTTCGAGAGGTCTTCGATTATTCCCCAAACGACCTTTCTTCCATCTACATCTATAAATAGGGCTCCACTTATTGATAGGGGATAACGTGATCCATCCTTGCGAGTGTATTCTTTGAAGTTTGGACCGAAATAGCCCGTTCTATTTAAGGTTTCAAGTTGTTCTATCTCTTGCTGCTCGTACTCTCTCGGTGTTAAATCCCAGTAACTGAGATTTAAAAATTCGTCTTTTGTATACCCCGTAGATTCTAAAACCGAATTGTTCACTTCCAAGAACTCTCCGGTTTCATGAAGAACCAAAGCCATTCCTACAGGAGACTGTTCAAAAAGCATTCGGAATTTATTCTGTGCCAGAACCTTTTCGTTATCATGAATTTCGTACAAAGATTTCAGCTGGCTATTTTCTTGCCGTAATCTTCGTAGTTCTTCCAAGAGTTCTTCTCTCGTTTTTCCGATATCATTCATTTGGTTGGCCTTTTAATTTTGTCACGACTAAACTAATGTACGTTCAGAACATCCTCATTGTTACATTGTAATTTTATCAACGAAAAAAGCCAGTCTCTCGACTGGCTTTCTGCTTTGGTAGCGGGGACAGGACTCGAACCTGTGGCCTTTGGGTTATGAGCCCAACGAGCTACCAACTGCTCCACCCCGCACTATAAAAGTTTTCCCCTTTGGGAGTGCAAATATAACTAATTTTACAAGCAATATGCAAGAAAAATCTGAAGAAGGAGAAAAAAAAGCCGCACACAAAGCGGGTTTCGTGAACTTGATTGGCAACCCCAATGCAGGTAAGTCTACGCTAATGAATGCTTTAATGGGTGAAAAGCTAAGTATCGTCACCCCAAAAGCGCAAACAACGCGTCATCGAATAATGGGTATTTTAAACGATGAAGATTACCAAATTGTCTATAGCGATACCCCCGGAGTACTCGATCCTAAGTATAAACTACAAGAAGGAATGATGAAATCGGTTGGAACCGCACTCAAAGATGCCGATCTAATTTTATTGGTCATTGACCTGCTCGATAAGAAAGGCCTTCACGAAGAAACCTTCAATCGCTTGAAGAAAATGGAAGTTCCAATCTTCGTTGTGCTTAATAAATTCGATAAGGCAGGCACTGAAAAAGCCAATGAAGCTTTTCAGTTTTGGAACGAAGCCCTTCCCAATGCAAAAGTTTTTCCTGTTTCAGCTTTAGAGAAAATCTATACCAAAGAGTTATTGAACGAGATTTTGGCTGTTCTTCCAGAGCATCCGGCATTCTTCCCGAAAGATGAAATCTCGGATCGTACGCAACGCTTCTTTGTAAGTGAAATCATTCGTGAGAAAATCTTCACGACCTACGACCGCGAAATTCCTTATTCATGTGAAGTTATTGTTGAAGCCTTCAAAGAAGAGCCAACCATCATTCGCATTGCAGCGGTCATTCTAACTGAACGTGAATCGCAAAAGGCTATTATCATTGGTCATCAAGGAAGTATGCTGAAGCGTGTGGGAACCAATGCACGTAAAGACATGGAGAGTTTCTTAGGTAAGAAAGTATTCCTTGAAATGTTTGTGAAGGTCGAAAAGTGGAGAAACGATACACGCGCGCTGACTCAAATGGGATATCTCGATTAAGATGTTAGTCTTTCCGAATGCAAAAATAAATTTAGGACTGTTCATAACTGAAAAGCGAACAGACGGATTTCACAATTTGGAAAGTTTGTTCATGCCCATTCCTTTGCGCGATATTCTCGAGGTCACACCTTCAACAGAAGAGACAACCCTCGTCTGCACCGGAGAATCGAATGATATTCCAACCGAGAAAAATATAGTTTACAAAGCTTGGAAACTGCTTCAAGAGGAATACGGGATTGGTTCTGTGAAAATTCATTTGCACAAGATTATTCCGAGTGGGGCAGGCATGGGGGGTGGATCAAGTGATGGAACTTTTATGTTGAAAGCGTTGAATGATTTGTTCCAATTGAACTTATCAATTCCGCGCCTAGAAGAACTCTCGGCTCAATTGGGAAGCGATTGTCCTTTTTTCGTTCAGAATAAAGCTGCGCTCATTTCGGGAAGGGGAGAAGTGGTCACTCCAGTAGATTTTAGTTTGGAAGGAAAATATCTTGTGGTGGTAAATCCAGGAATACACATTTCCACTGCTCAAGCATTTCAAGGCATTCATCCCAAGCCTTCCAATTTCGATTGGAAGAAACTTATTGAAAGTCAAGAGTTGAATGAGACGCTTCATAACGATTTCGAGCCACAGGTTTTCAATTTATTTCCTGAAATTGAAAAAATAAAAGAGAAGCTGCTGAAGGCCGGCGCAATCTACGCAAGTATGTCGGGCACGGGTAGCACGGTGTATGGATTTTTTAACGAAATGCCTCAAATAGATTGGGATGAAAATTACTTTATTCGAACTTTTTCAATTTGAAAGACGTACTTAGAGTAAAATGAAATATATTTGCTTATCTCGTAACCATGGAAAACAAGAATAATTCTACTCCGGCCTCTGTAAATCCTCTTCAAAACGAATTGAACGAGGTAAAAGCGCAAAAGGAAAAGCTTGAGCGTGAGTTGTTGGCTCGTGAAGAATTAATGCAAAGTATGTTTTCTCTTTTGGCTGAAAAGAAAAAGTAATTCACTTTTTTGTTTCAAGATTTCTTCGTTTCTTAGGTCCATAAACCTTAATCAAAATGCGCAAGATATTCTTAGGACTTTCGTTGTTTTTATCTTTTTCCATTTTTGGACAAAACGATATTGAAAGAAATTTCGACCCTTTGGAAGTAAGACTCTATCAATCTGAAGAGGCCTATCACTCCGACAAACAAATGACTCTATCGAATTCTTCCGTTTGGAAGGCGTTTCAAGGAGCGCATTCTAAATGGACTTCACTCTTTAATGAGAGAACGGGAATGCCGACAAAGGCTTTCGGAAATCCGATTGAAGCAATAGGCTCTACCGATACTGAAAGAGCCACTTCATTTTTGAATGAAATGAATCAGTCTTTTTCTGCTGGAACGATTCTGCTCTCTGCGAGACCAGAAATAAAGACTAGTAAATTCACAAACGTTGTTTTTGATCAGACTTTCAATGGAATGAAAGTTTTATTTAGTAAGGCTTCAGTGAAGCTGGTGAATGGAAAAGTGGTTCAATTCGCATTTGGTGTTCATCCGAACATTCAATTGGAGGACAAGCCTGTCATAGGATTGCAACAAGCGCGATTAGCGGCATTACAGGGAATCACTACATCAATTGAAATAATTCGATCAACGGGCGATATTTCAATTTTACCTGTACCTAAGGCAAGTTCATTTGAGTATCGCAAAATCTACGTTGTAACTGTTTCAACGCGCAACTCTCAGAATGTTCCCCAACGTTACCTTACATATATTGACGCACTAACAGGAAAAATATTAATGCGAAAGAACTTGGTTTGCCATGCTGAAGGTGGTCCTAAAAAAACCGGAGGAGAAGAGCTTGTTGTTGATGTTCAGGTTAATGGCGATGTACATATGACCAATCCGTACGGAGTAGTTACAAATGAAGGATTGAATAACATTTATGTTACAGTGGGAGGAACTGATTATGCTTCGGAAATAAACGGATCTGGAACCTTACCAGTTAACGCTGGTACTAATGCAATTGTAAGACTTGAGGGACCGTGGAGTTCTGTGAATACAAACGGAGCAATTCCACAAAAGAATGTAACGCTTCAGGCTGGATTAAACATTATTGATATGAATACAGCTGCTAATGTTCGTGAACTTTCTGCATATAAAAGTGTGAATCGTATTCATGACCATTGCAAAAGTTGGATGCCAACTTTTACAGGAATGGATTTCCAACTTCCAACCAATATCGACTTAACTTCCGGTGATTGTAATGCCTTTTATGATGGCAGTTCAATTAACTTTTATGCTATCGGTAATGGTTGTAACGCGACAAGTCTTTTATCAGACGTCGTATTTCACGAATACGGTCATGGAATTAACGATAACTATTATCAAAGCCAAAGTTCATTTTTTTTCAATGGAGCTGTTGGAGAGGGTTACGCTGATTATTGGGGAATTTCTTTAGGCAACAGCCCAGTTGTAGGTGTTGGTTTCTATACAGACAGCGAAGATGGTATAAGAAGATATGATACTGAGCGCAAGGTTTATCCGCAAGATTTAGTTGGTGAAGTGCATGCCGATGGAGAAATAATTATGGGAGCATGGTACGACACGCATTTATTAATGGGCGGAGATTGGAATGCAACAATGCCTTTATTCGTTGAAGCCTATGCTGGTTTGCAAGCTGAAACTGCTGATGGAAACGAAGGAGAAGCATATACTGATATTTTGTTAGATGTTTTACTTGTAGACGACAACGACGGTGACATAACGAATGGTACACCAAATGGCAATGCCATTGTACAAGGATTCTATTTACATGGCATTACACTCATATCCCCAGCTGTCATAAATCACACACCACAAGCTTTTGCAAATCCTATTGTGCCGATTACACTTACAGCTGATTTAGATTTATTCTTTCCATATACGCAGTATTTATCTGATGTAAACTGTCATTATCAAGTGAATAATGCACCGTGGCAAACTGTGGCAATGACCGACGCATCGGGATCTTTTGAAACCACCTTTGATGGTTTCAATCCAGGAACAATTTTAAAATACTACTTCACAGCAAATGATGCTAACGGATCAGTAGGAACTGTAAATCCAGTTGGAGCGCATCAAGCTTCTTTCCCGACTATTCCTCATGTTACGTTGATAGGCGTAAATGAAGTTGGAAGACACGACTGTGACAATAACGAAGATTGGGGAACTTGGCAAACAGGTGTTGCCGGTGATAACGCGACGACGGGTATTTGGTTGTTGGAAATTCCAATTCCGAGTGAAACGGTTGATGTTGCGCCAGGAACAATAGTTCAAACAGGTGATCAAGTTACTCCTGCTGGAGAATATTGCTTGTTTACAGGAAATGGTTCTGTTGGTGGCGGAATTGGCGAAAATGATGTTGATGGTGGTAAAACCACTCTTCAAACAACGACCATTGATTTGTCAAGTTTTACAAACCCTATTATCAGTTATTACAGATGGTACACCAATAGCCCTCCGGGTGGAGCAAATCCAGGAGCTGATTACTGGCAAGTGCGCATGAGCAATGACAACGGTGTAACTTGGACTTACGTTGAAAATACAAAAACAAGTGATATGCAATGGAGAAGGAATGCATTCCACGTAAGTGATTTCATGACACCAACAGCACAAATGAAGCTTCAGTTTATAGCTAGCGATAGTCTTCGTCCAACAGTCAATTTGAATGGAGGATCCTTGGTTGAAGGAGCGCTAGATGATTTCATCGTATACGAAAATGCAATTATTGGTGTTGAAGAGACTGAAGTTGGTTTATTCAACGCAATAGCATTTCCAAATCCAACAACCTCTTCAACCAGAGTTCAATTCCAACTTTCAAAACCTGAATCAATTGAGGTTTTGGTTTTAGATGCTGTTGGAAGAACCGTGTACGCTATTCCAGTTCGCGAATACGGCACTCAATTACAAAACATCATTATCCCTTCTGATAAATGGGCGAATGGTGCTTATCAGGTAGCTCTTCGTAAGAATAGAAAGAATATCGAAACCATTCAAATTGTAAAAAATTGATTCGACGAATAAATTCCAAGATCATCTTTTCAATAATCGCTGCACTTTGCAGCGATTATTGTTTTGCTCAAAACACGGCTCTTCAAGAATGGAAAGGCACTTACGAAGGTATTATGCTCGTTTATGTTAGAGGGAAGTTGCAAGCACAACTCTAGATGTTATGTTAAAGGAAATTCAATTTCTTCAAACTGTGAACCTTAAGCAAATGAAGTAATTTACTTTGTAAGTTTCTTAATAAAAACAGCAGGATTTCCAGCCCAAACTTCTTTTTCAGGAATGTTCGAACGAACTACACTTCCGGCGCCAATTAATGCATAATCTCCAATGGACACACCCTTCAGTATAGTTACATCAGCACCAATGAATACATATTTTCCAATATGAATAGGGGAGCTAATAGCATTTGAATTGATATCAATCGTTCTTTGTTCGATTGACGTTGGATGAAAATCAGTGTCCCAAATTTTTGAGTTTCCACCTATAATCGTGTGATCTCCGATATTGATTTCCTTGCGGCAGCAAATGGTTGAATTGGAAAATCCGACATTTTCGCCTATCGTAAGTGTTGCATTTTTTCCAATCATAATAGAAGAGGAAGAGCCGCTTCCAATAATATTCGCGAATCGATGCGAATTCACCAAAAAGTCTTTACCTAGTTTGAACTGTCCCTTATTCGAAACAAATAGGAACCCATAACATTTTACTTTCCAAAAGTCAACTCCTTGAAGTGTTAACCAAATCGCATTGATTGGCCAGTAAATAATATTAAGTATGGTTTTCAATTAGTGTTTTGCTGTTAGTGCATGTTCAAGATACCAATTGTACACACGCCCAATCCCTTCACGAAGAGAAACGGCATGTTTGAATCCCAAAGAATGAAGCTTTGATACATCTGTTAATTTGCGCATCGTTCCATCCGGCTTCGAAGAATCGAAATGGAATTCTCCTTTGTAACCAACAATCTCTGCGATTACATCAGCAAGATCTGCAATTGAAATCTCTTCTCCAGTTCCAATATTAATGTGGGTGTTTCGAACTTCGTTTGAATGAATAAGATCTGAAAACTCTACATTCTGCATAATGTGAATGCAAGCGTTGGCCATGTCTTCCGACCACATAAATTCTCTCATGGGTTTTCCTGACCCCCAAATATTCACAACGCCCTCTTCAACCCCTATAGAACTTAAATAACTCAACGCTTCCGTTTTATCGGATAATTTAAGGTCGGTCAATACAGATTCAAAGTCACCATTTTGAATACATTTTGCCAAATAGATTTTACGCAATAGGGCAGGAAGGACGTGAGATTTCTCGAAATTAAAATTGTCACCTGGACCATACAAATTCGTCGGCATTACGGAAATAAAATTTGTTCCGTATTGTATGTTATAGCTCTCGCACAATTTGATTCCTGCAATTTTTGCAATAGCATAGGGCTCATTGGTATACTCTAACTCGCTTGTAAGAAGAGCATCTTCCTTAAGAGGTTGTGGGGCGCTTTTCGGGTAAATACAGGTGCTCCCAAGGAATAGTAATTTCTTCACTCCAGACCTGTGCGCCGATGAAATTACGTTATTTTGAATAGTCAGATTTTCAATCAGAAAGTCGGCTCGATAAGTATTGTTAGCAACGATTCCTCCCACTTTTGCAGCCGCAAGAAAAACATAGTCAGGCCTCTCTGATGTAAAAAAATCATCAACTTCGTACGCATTTAACAGATTCAACTCAGCCCGCGAACGAAGAAGTAAATTCGCGAATCCCGCAGACTTCAACTCCTTGACGATTGCACTGCCAACAAGCCCATTGTGTCCCGCTACAAATATTCGCGAACTGAAATTCATTTTTGTACAAAATTTAGTGGTCAAATTTAACGATTAATTGTTTGAAAGATTACACATTGTAATCAGAAAACGTAGTGCTCTCCGAATAATTTTTCATATTTTTGTAAAAAATACTATACACAAGAGATGAAATCATTTTTCACGTTTCTGTTTTTGTTCTTTTCTCTGATTTCTTTTTCTCAAAGAAATTTGAAAAAATTAGAATCTTCATTTGATTTTGGTTTTGGAAATCACTTTGGCCTGCGTCAAATTGAAGAAGGCTTCAATGTGAATGCCTTGACTGCATCGAATGTTACGTTGGGTTGGACGAATTATTTCACCAACAACAAATTTGGAGGTCGATTGGAGTTGTCCTATGATAAAATGGTAAACAATTCTTTATCAAGTCCTTTTCAAACCAATTACTTCAGATCAACGTACTACTTAAATGCAAGTTTGAAAAACATTGTAGGATGGGGTAAATCAAACAAAGGAATCTCAGACAAGGAAACATTCTGGCAAGCTTTTGATCTTGATTTAGGCGTTGGTGCTGGGTACTCAGCAATGTCGAGCAAAACTCAGCCCATCGATGAAACGATATTTTTGAAAAAGGCTGATGACATGCTAAATATTAGTTTTCGGATTGCACCAAGTCTTGAAATAAGTGAAAACTTAAAATTATTTGCTTCTTATACTCGAATAAACCACTCGGGACAATCTTCAACTTTTGATTTTTCGAGTCCAATTGACAATACCGCATTTAAAGGTGCATTTCGAACATTGAATGTTGGCATTCGCTACACACCTAATACGGAAAGAACTTACGATCGCACACTTAAGGAATCACACAAGAAGTGGCATTTCTTTACTTCATTCGATGCCTCTTTGGGAAATCACTTCGCAGGTAAGACTCAAGTTGAATCGTCTAAATTCAATGCCGCCTCAGTTAGCCATTTAAATGTTGGTGCTAACCACAAATATCCGAACTCACGTTTGTTTGGTCGTTTTGATGTAGGTTTCGACGTGTTCAAAGAAGTTAGCAATGAGCTCCCATTTACATCGAAATATTTCAGAACTACATATCAAATAATTGCAGATATGAGAACCCTTCGCGGAACTCAAGATGAATCTAGCAAATTCGATTTAGCATTGGGATTCGGTATGGGCTTCGCAACTTTATATAATCCAGAGGACATGAATAGAATGAGCGACATCTTCTTAAATGGAGATGATATGTACGCTTTGGTCTTCAGTGTCAACCCTTCATATAGAATATCGGAGCATTTATCTCTAATTGCAAATGCGACATTAACGAGTCATTCATTGCAATCCTCATCATGGGACATGAGCAAAGGGCAAGGTAATTCTGCATTTAATGGCCGCTTTATGAACCTAAGTCTTGGTATGAGATATCATTTACCCGAGAGAAGAATTAACTACACCACGGAAATTGCAAATAGAATTCCACGTGTTTGGACAATTGACGCCGCAGTAGGTAGTCACTTTGGAGGCGCGCCAATAAACGATAGTTACGCTCTGAGCGCAGTTCCCGGAAGGCACGTTGCACTTGGAGTAAATCACCCGTTTATTAATCCAATTTATTTCGGACGATTCGAATTTGCTTTCGATGCACTAAGTCCGAATTCTTCTTCTGTGGACTTTTCTTCGAACTATTTCAGAGCCAATTACTTTTTAATGACAACTGTTCAAAATCAATTGAGACAGTCATTAACATCTGAGAGACCTGCGAGAAAATTCGATGTGCAATTCGGATTAGGTTTAGGTGCGAGCACGTTTAAGGGTGAGGGACGAAATGATTATTTTATCACCCAAGGTGACGACATGCTCAATATTGCCGCTAAGGTTGTTCCTACTTATCGCGTTTCAGAGAAAGTATCCGTATTCGCGGCATACACTTTTGTATCACATTCATTGCAATCGATGTCATATGATTTAACCCAAGGCGTTGATAAAACAATGTTCAACGGACGTATTATGAATGCGAGTGTTGGCGTTTCAGTTACCTTAAAAAGTTCTAAACCTCGTGCCCTTATTGCTGTAACACCAATTGATTCGTCACAAGTCGCTGAAGTTATTGAATCTACTCCTAATCCTGTTATAGAGCCAATACCTGAGCCAGTTGTTGAACCGACTCCTGCACCAGTTGTTGAACCGACTCCTGCACCAGTTGTTGTGCCAACTCCAACACCTTCGACACCGACTAGGTCTTCTGTTAATAGCATTGCAGACTATCCAGTGAATACATCTGAAGTACCTGAGTCACAAAAGCAAATCTTAAAAGATCTTGCCTTCCAATTAAAAGAAAATAAATTCCTAACATTGGTTGTTTCTGGACATGCAGATATAACTGGATCACCTGAATTCAATCAAGTATTATCTCGTAAAAGGGCGGCTAGTGTGAAAGCTTATTTGATTGCAGAAGGTGTTCCTGCAGAAAGAATTAAGATTGAGTACTATGGAAGTACAAAGCCAATCGCTTCAAATGAGACAGTCGATGGACGTAAAAAGAATCGTAGAGTAGATTTAGATTTGGTTAAAAACTAATTTCAATCGACTATCCATAAAAGATAAAAAGCGGCTAAGGCCGCTTTTTTTATGTCTTGAAAAAATTCAATTAGTTCTTCATGAAGTCAGCTTCCAGTGAAAATTCAGGTACCTGAACTTTGAATAGGGTAGAAGCTCCTCTCATTTGCATAGAATAGAATCCCTTCATTAATCCAAAAGGAGACTGTAAGTCGCATGCTGAAGTGTATGAGAAGTTCTCACCAGGAGCAATAACAGGTTGTTCGCCTATAACGCCAGGACCTTCGATTTCACGTTTCAATCCATTGGAGTCTTGAATAAACCAATGTCTGCGCAATAACTGAACAGGAAAATCATTCTGATTCTCAATTGAAATTCGGTAGGAAAAGACGAAGCTGCCTTGTGGGGCAGCTGACATTCTTTCTTCAAATAAAGAAAAAACTGAGATTTTTACGCCTTCTGTTACAGCAACTACCATAACAGCAAATATAGTTAATAAACAATCAGATTGTTAATAACCTCAAGATTTTTTATTGTTGAACGAACTGCTTCGCGAAACGCTTACGGTCGCCCTCATTCAAATAAATCTTACGAATACGAATAGACTTTGGAGTTACCTCTACGTACTCATCTGGTCCAATGTACTCTAACGCTTCTTCCAATGTAAATTGAATTGGTGGTGCCATTACTGTTTTAGCATCAGTACCTGAAGCACGCATGTTGGTTAACTGTTTAGTCTTAGTTACATTGACAACCAAATCGTTATCACGTGAGTGCTCACCAATTACTTGACCTTCGTAAACCTCTTCCATTGCTTCAACGAAGAATTTACCTCTGTCTTGAAGATTGCTGATACTATAAGCGATAGCATTTCCAGTTTCCATGCAAATTAAAGATCCGTTCAAACGTCCAGGAATTTCATCTTTCATGGGTTGGTACTCCTTGAAACGGTGAGTCATAATCGCTTCACCTTGGGTAGCCGTTAACAAGTAACTTCTTAATCCGATAATACCTCTTGATGGAATTTCAAATTCAATCACAGTGCGATCGCCTTTAGGTTCCATGTTTTTCATTTCACCTTTACGCTTAGAAACCGATTCAATTGCAGTTCCTGCCATTTCAGATGGTAAGTCAATCGTCAATTCTTCAATTGGTTCACTCTTAACACCATCAATATTTTTAAGAATTACTTGAGGTTGACCAATTTGTAATTCATATCCTTCGCGACGCATTGTTTCGATCAATACAGACAAGTGAAGTACACCTCTTCCAAATACATTGAAACGGTCTGCTTTATCTGTTTCTTGAACGCGTAACGCCAAGTTCTTCTCTAATTCTTTTTCTAAACGATCCTTGATGTGACGGCTCGTAACGAATTTACCTTCCTTACCAAAGAAAGGAGAGTCGTTAATCGTGAACAACATACTCATAGTTGGTTCATCAACAGAGATCGTTGGCAATGCCTCTGGATTTTCGTAATCGGTGAACGTGTCTCCAATTTCGAAATTCTCCATTCCGTTAATTGCGCAGATATCACCAGAAACAACCGATTCAACTTTACGCTTGCCTAATCCTTCAAAGATGTACAATTCTTTGATTTTTCCTTTTACCATTACACCATCACGCTTAGCAAGGGTAACGTTCATACCAGCTTTCAATTCGCCGCGATGAAGTTTTCCAATTGCCATACGACCTGTGTATGTAGAGTAATCTAAAGAGGTCACCAACATTTGTGGAGTTCCTTCTCTTTTGATTGGAGCAGGAATGTGCTCGATAACCAAATCTAAAAGTGGCTCAATAGTATCTGTTTTAACTTTCCAATCTAGACTCATCCAACCGTTCTTCGCAGCACCATAAGCCGTTGCGAAATCTAATTGATCTTCAGTAGCACCTAGGCTGTACATTAAATCGAATACTTGCTCGTGAACTTCATCTGGACGACAGTTCTCTTTATCTACTTTGTTAATGACAACAATAGGCTTCAATCCCATTTGAATAGCCTTTTGCAATACAAAACGAGTTTGTGGCATTGGACCTTCGAAAGCGTCTACTAAAAGAAGAACACCTTCAGCCATGTTCAATACACGCTCAACCTCTCCGCCGAAGTCACTGTGACCTGGAGTGTCAATAATGTTAATCTTGTAATCTTTGTACTGAATAGATACGTTCTTCGCCAAAATTGTGATACCGCGCTCGCGCTCTAAGTCATTGTTATCGAGAATTAAGTCGTTGTGAACTTCATTTTCTCTGAACAATTTTGCAGTGTGAAGCATTTTATCGACCAACGTAGTTTTACCGTGGTCAACGTGAGCGATAATAGCGATGTTTCTAATTTTTTGCATTGCGCGAATCTTAATTTGGGCGCAAAAGTACAACAATTAAAACGAAAAACCCCTCGAAAAATCAAGGGGTTTAAAAAGTAGCGAGATTGGGGCTTGAACCCAAGACCTTGCGATTATGAATCGCACGCTCTAACCAGCTGAGCTACCTCGCCATCTAAAGGGGTGCAAATATACACATCTATTTTAAAAATGAAAATTCATTTGAACATTTTGCCCTAATTCTTTTTTTCTTTGCTTGAATAGAATGAAAAAGGCAATAGTCATAGGATCTGGTATTGGAGGCGTCGCAGCTTCGATACGCTTAGCTCGAAAGGGCTACTCAGTGAAGGTTTTCGAAGCTTCTGATAATCCCGGAGGAAAACTATCTCAATTTAAAATGGGAGAATACCGCTTCGATCGTGGACCAAGCCTTTTTACTCTTCCGCAATATGTTGAAGAGTTATTTTCACTGTGTGAAGAAAACATGAGCGATCATTTTTCTTATTCAGAACTTCCGATACTTTGCAAGTATTTTTATCCAGATGGATTCACTTTCGAAGCAAAGGGCAATAGAGAAGAAAATATTAAAGCTCTTGCAGAATCGTTTAAAGAAGATGAGAATAAGGTTCGAACATTTTTTAAAGAAGCCGAATTTATATACGAAACTACAGCACCGCTTTTCTTAGAACGTCCGCTTAGGCTCTCGTTACTTTATAAGACAAAAGATTTTTGGAAAGGCATATCGCGAATTCCTCGTCTACCATTAATAGGAACCTACACGGTTCAACTCAAAAAGTACTTTTCCAATCCGAAAACGATTAAATATTTTCAGCGCTACGCTACATACAACGGAAGCAATCCATATAAGACTCCCGCTCTTATGCAGTTGCTGCCGCATGTAGAACAGGGCATAGGTGCCTTCATTCCCAATAAAGGCATGTATGATATTACACAACAGCTTTATGAATTAGCCAAGCGTCAAGGCGTTGAGTTTATGTTCAAATCAAAAGTAAATGAAATTATTGTTGAAGGAAAAAGAGCGAAGGGAGTTCTGTACAACCAAGATCAAATTGAAAAATCTGATTTGGTGATAAGCAATATGGATGTATTTCCAACATACAAAAAGCTACTTCGGGATGAAGAAGAACCTAAGGTTATTTTGAATCAAGAGAAATCTTCTTCTGCACTCATTTTCTATTGGGGAATGAATAAGACATTTAAGCAATTGGATGTGCATAATATACTTTTCGCTGAAGATTATGAAAATGAATTTCGTTGTTTATTTGATTCAAAGACTTTAACTGAGGATCCAACTGTGTATATCCATATTACATCGAAACATATTCCTTCCGATGCTCCAAGCAACGGAGAAAATTGGTTCGTTATGGTTAATGCACCGAATGATGTTGGACAGGATTGGAAAAAGCTTGAACAGCTCACACGTGAAAATATCATTTCAAAAATTGAAGTTCAACTTGGCGAGTCCATTCGAGAGCATATCGTTTGTGAATCGTCTTGGAATCCAAGTGGTATAGAAAACGATACGTCTTCACATTTAGGTGCCCTATACGGTAACGCTTCGAATTCAGCAAGCGCTGCATTCTTTCGCCATGCAAACAATTCATCTAAAATAAAAGATTTATATTTTGTAGGAGGAAGTGTTCATCCGGGTGGAGGCGTTCCTCTAGCCATACTTTCTGCAAAAACGATGTCTGAACTAATTTCTTAATTTCTCAGCAATGTCTCCATTTATACACAAGATTAAAAAACTAAAAACCTTTGCAATTCTTTGGATAACACTGGTTCATTTCTTTGGAATTCTTGGAGTATACTTTCTTCCCAATTGGTTTCTTCCGGCAACTCCATTGATTATCCTCGTAAGTGCAGTCGTTGTTTTTCTTCGATATGAAAAATTCCGCCAGTCTAGACTAATTGCATTTATTACAATTGTTGTAGTTTCTTTTTTTGTTGAAGTATACGGTGTCCAAACAGGAAATTTATTTGGAACATATACTTATGGAGACAACTTAGGATGGAAATTATTCGGAGTGCCATTAATCATTGGAGTGAATTGGGTTGCATTGCTTATGGTTGCGCAGCAACTCACTACACATTACATTGGAATTAACAATCGGTTTTTCTCGGCTGTGTCTGTTGGTTTTTTAATGACAACTTTCGATTTACTTCTTGAAGTGTTAGCACCTCAATTCGACTTTTGGTCATTCACACACATGAATTACGCTCCAGTTGAGAATTTCATCGGGTGGTTTGGAGTGTCTTTTTGTTTTGGTTTATACAGCTACTCACACTTTAGAAATCAGAATAGAACAGCTGTTTTATATGGAATAGCGCAACTTCTATTCTTTATGGTCTTAGGATTGCTTGTGATCTAACTTGTTAGTCCTCTTAAATCCTGTTCTGAAATAATAGGAATTTTCAAGTCTTCAGCTTTCTTCAATTTCGCGGGGCCCATATCAGCACCGGCCACAACGTAAGATGTTTTGGAGGAAATGCTTCCAACTACTTTTCCTCCGTGTTGTTCAATAAATTCTTTAATTCCATCACGTGAGAATGTTTCGAATGTTCCACTAACCACTATACTTTTTCCTTCCAACAAATTCGATAACAAAACATCGTCTTGCTCATTCACACTGAATTGAAGTCCAGCTGCAATAAGTTTATTCAAAACAACTCGATGCTTTTCGCTCGAAATCCAAGCTTGAATAGAGTTTGCTATTATCTCACCAACCTCCTCAATTGCGCGAAGTTCCTCGAATGAAAGTGTCATTAAATTGTCCAATGATTTTACTGCACGAGCAATTTTCTTCGCCACGGTTTCACCCACGTGACGAATGCCTAAAGCAAACAAGACACGTTCGAATGGAACTTGCTTGCTCTGGTCTAATCCATTCAATAAATTCTCAACACTCTTAACTTGAAGTGAACGTTTCTTCATTTCTTCGCCTTCTTCGCCCAATTGAAATTCCAATCCAATTAATTGCTCGAAGGTCAAGGAATACAAATCTCCTGCGTCATTGATTAATCCTGAAGCAAGCAACCCCGAAACAGTTTCAGTTCCTAATCCTTCAATATTCATTGCTTTTCTTGCAATGAAGTGTTCAAGTTTACCAATGAGTTGCGGACGACATTGGGTGTCGTTTGGACAGTAATGCAATGCTTCTCCTTCCAAACGAACTAGAGGTGTTCCGCATTCAGGACAATTCGAAATGTATTCATGCATGCTTTCGGCACCGCGCGGTTGTGTTGTATCAACAGCCGTCACCTTTGGAATAATCTCGCCTCCTTTTTCCACCCAAACAAAATCTCCTACGCGAATATCCAAACGTTCAATCTGATCGGCATTGTGCAATGATGCGCGCTTCACTGTCGTTCCTGCTAATTGAATAGGAGAGAGGTTGGCAACTGGAGTAATGGCTCCTGTTCTTCCCACTTGATAAGTAATGCTCAACAGCTTTGTACTAATACTTTCAGCTTTGAACTTATAAGCAATTGCCCAACGCGGACTCTTGGCTGTCATGCCCAATTCATCCCACAATTGAACTTCATTTACCTTAATAACAATTCCATCTATCTCGAATGGAAGATCGCCGCGATGCTCATTCCAGTATGAAATGAACGACATTATTCCTTCCACATCAGATGTGGTTTCTATCATTCGTTTGGAAGCGTCTGGTGTCTTGAATCCCCATGCTTTAGCGTGATTCACACGTTCACTGTGTGTTTCAATCGATGATGACGCGTTCAATACAAAATATAAGAAGCAATCGAGCTTGCGTTTAGCTACCGCCTTTGAATCTTGTTGTTTCAAGGCACCAGCTGCTGTGTTTCTTGGATTAGCATACAGCTCTTCTCCGGCTTCTGCGCGTTCTTCATTTAATTTTTGAAAAACACCTTTCGGCATGAAAATCTCTCCACGAATTTCAAATTCATTCGGAAAATCTCCTTTCAATTGAAGTGGGATACTTGAAATGGTTCTAACATTCGTTGTTACATCTTCTCCGACAGAACCATCTCCGCGCGTTACAGCGCGTTCAAGTTGACCATTCTTGTACCAGAGTGCAATAGCCACTCCATCGTACTTCAATTCCATTACAAACTCAATGGGTTTGCCTGCCAATTCAATTGCGCGTTTCGCCCAATCTTGAATTTCTTCTTGATTGTATGAGTTCGACAATGAAAGCATTGGGCTTTTGTGGGTAACCTTTTCGAATTTGTCTGTAATGTCTCCACCAACTCTTTGGGTAGGACTATTCGGCGATTTCAATTCAGGATATTGAAGTTCAAGTTGCTCTAATTCCTTCAACAAGAAATCAAATTCCTGATCTGAAATGACAGGAGCGTTCAATACATAATAATTGAAATTATGTGCATTCAATTGCTCTGAGAGTTCAGCAACTCTGATTTGCGCTTCGAAAGGATTCATGAATTAATATCTTTTGCGAATATCTTTGTTCCAAAGTCCTCTGGCCGCTTTGATTGGCTGAAATCTTAGCTTGAAAATAAAAATTGGCGCATTGTAAATTGGCAACAATTCATCTGGAGCATTCCGAGTTTGGCGATATCCAATTCCACCACCAATAGACATGAAGTATGTCAAATGTCTGTAAAACGTAGTGCTAATTTCTGTCAACTGAACAGGGGCATTGTACTTTCCTTCACCACCATTTATGAACTTGTATGTTCCAGATACTTCTCCTGCACCTAAGTGAATCGTAGCGCTCCACTCGAATTTCTTTTTATAGATTAAAACGCGCTCGTAATAAATTGAGGAGTAGTTCAATTCTAAATTGGCGGTGATAATATTTGGTGAAATTTCATTGAGCGATTGGGTACTAACTCCATCTGACAAAGAGTAGAATCCGATTCCAAATCGATTCACACGATTCACTTCTATACCCAAACGAAATCCACCAAGCTTTGCACTTTGATTACTCACCAAAGTCAATCGACCATCAAAAATAAATTCGGGCTTCATGCGCGGATAATCAGATTTTTTGGAGTTGTCTGATTTTTGTGCAAAAACCGAATGGACTATAAAAAGAAATAGTCCAACTAAAATGAAATTGTACTTGTTCACTGAACAAAAATAGGCATATTGTTAAAACACCCGAAGAATGTTAGACCTTTGTGTTATGAGTAGTGAAGAAAATTTTTCTAGTTTAGCGTTGAATGAAGATTTAATACAGGGAATTGATTCCATGGGGATTCAAAAACCGACACCCATTCAAAGGGAATCGATTCCACATATTTTACAAGGAAAGGATGTACTAGGAATTGCTCAAACCGGTACAGGAAAGACAGCTGCTTTTTTGCTTCCCGTCATTCACAGCATTATTAAAGAAACTAACAGAACATCTGTTTCTGCGCTTATTGTGGTTCCAACCAGAGAACTTGCTACACAAATCGATCAGGCTATATCTGCATACGGTTACTTCACAGATATTTCTTCAATGCCTATTTATGGTGGAAGTGACGGTAAAGTTTTTACGCAAGAAAAACATGCATTAACCACAGGGACCGACATTATTGTTGCTACTCCTGGAAGATTAAATATGCACATCAATTTGGGATACGTTGATTTTTCGAAATTGAAGTTTCTTATTCTCGATGAAGCCGATCGCATGTTAGATATGGGCTTCCAACCCGATATTCAAAGAATCATTGCACAGACTCCAGATAACAGACAAGGTTTACTTTTTTCGGCGACTATGCCCGACACCATCTTCAGTTTGTCTCGTGGATTTTTGAATGATCCGATTACAATTAATATCGCTTTATCGAAACCTCCAGCAAATGTTACACAAGGAGCTTTTGTTGTTTTTCCGAATCAGAAAATTCCAATTTTGGTCGATTACCTATACGAGAGGAAGGAAAAGTCGACTATTGTTTTTAGCAGCACAAAATCGGGTGTTATCAATATTCACAGTGCCCTTCGTAAAAAAGGAATTCACGCGTTGATGATGAGTAGTGATTTAGAGCAAAACGAACGAGAGCATTCTTTGAATGAATTCAGAAATAGAAAATGTGCTGTTTTGGTAGCTACAGACGTAGTTAGCAGGGGTATTGATATAAAAGGAATTGATTGTGTCGTTAACTATGATGTTCCTGGCGATGCCGAAGATTATGTTCACCGAATAGGAAGAACAGGGCGAGCCGATGCATTTGGTGAAGCTGTCACTTTTGTTTCTCCTGAAGATCAAGTGAAGTTTAAAAAGATTGAAATGCTCATTCAACAAGATGTTGAAAAACTTGTTGTGGCTGAAAGTTATGGAACGGTTCCAGAATACAATCCGGTTATGAAAGGAAAAGGAAATGGAAAGCCTCGTCATGGAGGAAACGGAGGAGGAGGAGGAAAGCGAAACTTCAAACCGAAATACCAATCTAAGAACAGAGGCGGTGATAACAAAAAAGGTGCATAAGCACCTTTTTTTTATTCTACTTCAAAATACATTTAGTCTCCTAAAGCCTCAGCCTTTTTTAATTCTTGATCGATCATGTCTTCAATTGCCTTTCGCTCGGCCTCATTCAATTTAGCATTCAACTTAATTTGTTTTTTCATGAATCGATACATATCTCTTTTATGTATTTCGTAGGCCACATAGGTTGAAAAAGTTCCATCTGCCATTTTATACTTCTCTTCTCCGATTTTTCTTAAGTCAGCGATTTGAGTATTTGTTACCTCTCTTGCCAAAGATTGGAATTTGTCGGTGATTTCAGATTTATTGTTTAATTCCGTTTCACCCAAATATTGATCTGTAACGACTTTGACACTTGTTTCTACTTGTTGCGCCAATATCTTCTTCGCTTGCAAATCAGCCTTATTCCTCGAGATGTTCTCATCCATAGATTGCCCTTTTCCGGTTCCTCTAAAATATCGGTCATTCGATTCGTACTTGTTGCCTGTGAAGGGTTCGTTAACTTTTTCACCAAGGTTCGCATTGGTTTTACATCCTGCAAGAAGCATAAGAGCGAAACCTAAAAAGAAAGAGAGCTTTTTCATAGCAATTGTTTTTATTTACTCATTAAATATAGTGCCACTAACATCGATTCTATCAATAGTTCCATTTTTTCGTGTAGGAATTCCAATAACTTATTCCAAATTTATAGGTGTATTGTGCGCCACCAAGGTTTGAATCCGAAGTCACAAGGAATACACCTAATTTGAACAATTGCTGCTTGATACGAATTCGCTTTTGAATTCCAACAAATACTTCTTGATGAATGAAACGTTCGCTGGGAATAGCTATTAAGGCACTTCCCGCAATTTCATTCATCTTCAACCTATTCAACAGCGGAACTTTGTTGAAAAATACACCGTTGAAATTGTGAACATAGTTACCTCTGTAATAGGCATTTGGAGTTAAGAAAACTTGATCAAGCAATTGAAAAGATGCATTCGGGTCTGAAAAAAAGAAAAAGTCAGAGCCTCTGAAATACTTGTATTCCAGTAAACGTAAATTTCGTTTATTCACAAAAGCACCGGTTTGAAGGGTCCATTCACCAGTACCTAATCGGGCAAGTTGATAGTCGTCGTGAATTTTCAATTCTAAATAATCGAAATTGACCTCACTGCCTAACAGGGTTGGTACTCCTTTTCTATAGTTCAATTTGATTTCAGGGTACTTAAAACCTGTTACAATTTTTCTATTTCTTTTGAAATAATAGGTTTGTCCAGGTCTCCATTGGATATTCAGGATAAATTCCGATTTCGTATAACTTTTAAAGTCTAATGGATTATTAATATCTCCAAAAAATTCTGCAGACCAAGAATCTTGAATCAGATTATTTATCGGATTCTGATTGCAATATTCATAAGTAAGTGAAGCATACAATCCATTAACAACCTCCATACGTTGTTCAATACTTATCATTTTCGCTCGGACATAATTGCTTCTACTAAAAACAGAACTGAAAGACGAAAAAGTGTTGACCATATCGTAATAGTCACCGAAACGAACATATGTCCGAACAAATTTCTTCGGATAATAAGTTAATCCGATACCACCTCTTCCACGAATATCTTTATTCGTAAATCCATAATCGAGATAACCATCTGTCTCTAAAATGTAGTCGTTTTCGAAGAAATATTTACTGAAATTCCCTCCGAATTTGTGCCTATAACCGCCAATTCCAAAAATGTTGGCTTGGGCAATTAATGGATTAATGAAATAGGTATTACCTTTTTCTCTATTTCGCCATGCTATACCTGAAAGGGTTACATCCCAAAAAGTTACTTTATTATAAGCCGAATCCGCCTGAGCTTGAATAGCGGGATCATCATATCGCTTTTGCAAACTATCGCACTCATGCTTATACTTCAGTTCTAATTCGTTTAGTGGAATAAGTTGCTTGTTTTGCCAAAATACACTGTCTCTATCGAAGGCATATTCATCGAACTTTAACACCTCTGAACTTTTCATGTTTAATGGTTCAATCAAATTAAAATCGTAGTCAGTGAATCTATTTTCAACTGAACAGATCATCTGAGCTTTTCCTTCCTTTACCTTTGCCCGTATTGATTTTCCGAGACTGACCCATTTGTTCTTTTCAATTTGCACAAACTCTTCTTGCCATGAAAAATCGGTAAAAAAAGGCATCACCTGATCGGCCAAGTTCAAATCTATCTTCCCCAATGCAAATGTTGTATCTTGAATCCAGATGTATCCACTAAACAAAGCTTCTTGCTTGAATAATGGCATAACGGAAAGCTTAAAGAATTTCTCACCGTTCAGCGTATCAATTCCAACTAAATCATATGAATAGGAGAGTAAAGCCGAAGAGGAAATAGGTGATATAATCTTTTTATCGGTTAATTGCGGTAAAGTCAAAGAATTTTCTCTTAAGCTATACTCTGAAAAACATGATGGACTTGTTAATTCATAAGGATCTTCGAACATGTCTCTATCATTTACAATGGTTTCCTCGCCATATTCGAAACTTACACTTATAGATGCGTAATTCTCGTGCCTCTTAGGAGTATAATCTCTGTACGCATCTACTTTTAATTTTACGAGGTTCTCGTTCGAATAAATAGAACCAAGGCCCTCAGTAATGTGATATATAGCGTGTTCAATAACTGGAGGTTGAATAATTTTAGAGGATGAATCTCGTTTAAAATCTATTTTCTCCATTGAAGTTCTTCCGAAATATCCTGCAGAAAAATTCAATAATTGATCGGTATAGAATACCTTTTTTTCCGCGGCGCCTCGAATTAAACGCTTAACAAAATCTCTTCTGTCTGCATTCACAACAACCATTGGCATTTCGTTGCTGTTAATTTTCAAAACGACATCAATAATTCGAATTTTCTCTTG
>JBIKRF010000033.1:0-22860 GCA_044349305.1 Flavobacteriales bacterium | reverse complement strand
ACAAGATGACAGAGCCTTCCAGATATCTTTTGCAAATTGAACAAGAGTTAACAGGATACGGAAACCGAACGAACGTTCGGTATGAAGACTTCGAGCACAGCAATAAGTTTTTGCAGACGGGTGAAGAGGAAATTGTCGCGAATGAATTTTCTACGAAACGTATTCACGATTTATTGGAATACGGAATTTCGCCTTCGGCAATCAATAAGTTCATGCGCTGTCCGCTCGATTTCTATTATCGCTATGTAATTGGTCTTGGAGAAGTTGAGAGCTTGGAAGAGAACATGGAAGCTTCCACGTTCGGGTCTATTGTTCACGATGTGTTGGAGACCTTGTACAAGCGTTATGTTGGAAGGACTTTGCAGGATGAAGATTTCAATGGATTTAAACTAGAGCTAGATACCTTAATCGACGAGGCCATTCATCGACTTTACAACTCGAATTTTGAATTGGCAGGATTCGATATCATCATGCGTCGCATTGTGAAGCGTATGATTGAAGTGGTTCTAGAGCATGATCAGAAGAAGTTTAGTGACGCTCGTGCGGAAGGGGAAGAACGCTTGGTGAATGGGGTAGAAGTGGAGTTGAAGGCAGAGTTGCCTATGGATAAGATTGGGGTGAGTCTTCCGGCGCGTGTTCGGGGAAAGGCCGATCGTGTAGATGAGCAGAATGGAAATTTCATGGTCTTAGATTACAAGACCGGAAGTGTGAAATCTGACGAATTGAAGTTGAGTGATAAAGAAGGACCTTGGTTGAAAGATACCAAACCGAAGTTGCTTCAGATTTTAACGTATTCTTATATGTGGGTGAAAGACGGGCATGCGCCAGAGCATACGCAAGCGATGTTGTTCGGTTTGAAACAGGCGAAGCAAGGACCTGTTCCGCTCATGCGCGGACAAGATCCTGCTGTTCTGCGCGAGGCAGATATTGAGAAGTTTGAAGAAGAGTTGTTGGGAGTGTTGAAGAGTTTGTTGGAAACAGAAGTATTTAAACACAATCCGGAGTCGGATTATTGCGAATTTTGCAAGTAGTGAAGAAACGCGTTTTAATCATAGCCTATTATTGGCCTCCCGCTGGTGGAGGTGGCGTTCAGCGTTGGCTGAAGTTTGTGAAGTATTTGCACAACAGCGATTGGCAACCCGTGGTTTTCGTTCCAGAGAATGCCGACTATCCGGTGTATGATGAAACGTTATTGTCGGAAATTCCCGATGGAGTAGAGGTAATCCGCTGTCCTATTTTCGAACCTTATCGCGCATTGCGAAAGGCTACAGGAAAGGGCGATGCTGGAATAAGTGCCGGATTCATTCGCAGCGAAAAAGGACCTTCTTTCATGGAGCGTTTAATGGCGTGGGTTCGAGGTAATATTTTAATTCCAGACGCGCGCATGTTTTGGATTCGTCCTGCCTCTAATTTCTTGTTGAAGTATTTAAAAGAGAATCCGGTTGATATGATTGTAAGCACCGGTCCTCCGCACAGCATGCATTTAATTGCGCGTCGCGTTCACCGAAAGACCGGCGTTTCTTGGTTAGCAGATTTCCGAGATCCGTGGGTGAACATGGACAATGCCGATAAGTTTCAGATGAGTGCAAGGGCGAAGCGCAGGCACATGAAGTTAGAGCGAAGTGTGTTGAAGGAAGCGACTGTTGTAGATACGGTGAGTTGGTATTTGAGCAGTGAGTATGAAAAGATCCGTGGAGGTGAAGTGAAGGTTTTAACGAACGGATTCGATCACGTAGATTTTGAAGGAAGGAAAGTGAAGCCGACCGATAAGTTCATTCTTGGCCATTACGGCACTTTTGGCGACGATCGCAATGCGCCGGCCTTGTGGCGAGCCTTGTCGCGTTTGGTGAATGAAAGTGAAGAGTTCAAAAACCGAATGATTATTCGGTTGGTTGGTCCAACAGATGGATCGGTATTAGAAGACGTCAAGCGCAACGGACTTTCCGAACATTTGGAATACATCCCATACGTGAAACACAACGAGGTTTTAGATCTCATGTTAACCCCTCAATTATTATTGGTTATTCTGAATCAGAATGCCAACGAAGAAGGTCGTGTTACCGGAAAAATATTTGAATACGTTGCAACAGGCAATCGTGTTTTGGGTATAGGCAGTGTTACTAGCGATTGCGCGCGGGTTATTCATGAAAGCGAGAGCGGCGAAATGGTTGCCTTCAATAACGAAGAACAGCTTTACACCTTCATCAAAAACGCATTCCCTTGTGCACTTAACCAACCCTTGAATCCGAGGGTGATGAAGTATTCTCGTCAGTCTTTGACTGACTCCCTTCGGGAGATTATTCATCTTCGATGATCAATCTGACTTTGTCAGATCAATTGCTACGCAATCAATCACCTTCGGTGATCAATTCTTCGAATCAATCTTTCAGATCAAACCTTCGGTGAAAGAAAACGCAGTTTCAATTACGAAGTAGGCATTATGAAATTGGAATTACATAGTAGGAACAACGAAGTTCTAACAACGCAGTTCCAAAGCCCCTTAGGGCGACATCCGAAATGCCCCCAGTGGAGCTGGGGGAAAAAAGTTTAGATGAATACAAATTCTTAAGGCAAAACAACTGTCTTGAAATTCTATCCCCCAGCTTTGCTGGGGGCATTTCGGATGCCGCTCGCAGAGCGAGCTTTACTTCATCACTTCAAATCTCTGAATCTGACTTTAACTCTTTGAAGTCACAATTTGTGACTTCAAAAGGAGGGAATAGAAAACTACCTTGGGCCTATACAGAACATGGTATTGCTATGATGGCTACATTGTTGAGAAACGACATTGCAATTGCCATGAGCATAGAAATAATAAAGGCCTTTATTACTATGAGGAGAATTCAAACAAACTACTCTAGTTTAATTGCTCGAATTGAATTATTGGAAGAGTTCAAAACCGAATCATCTGTAATTCTAAAACGTCTTGTATCCATTGAAAACGACGTCTGTCAAAGCAAATCAGGTATATTTTTCGACAATGAAATCTTCGATGCTTATGTTTTTTCAAGTGAACTTATCTCAAAAGCAAAAAAGTCAATCATTCTAATCGACAACTACATAGACGAAACAACACTGCTTCAACTTTCAAAAAGAAACAAAAAAGTGCAGTGTGTTATTTACACTGAAAAAATAACCGCCCAGTTAAAACTCGATCTTGAAAAACACAACGTGCAATATCCTCCTATTGAAATCCGAATTCTGAAAAATGCTCATGACCGATTTCTCATACTAGATGAAAAAGAACTCTATCATCTTGGCGCATCTTTGAAAGATTTAGGAAAGCGTTGGTTTGCCTTTTCAAGAATGGATGGGTTTGTAAAAGAAGTTCTAAATCACCTTCGGTGATCAATTCTTCGAATCAATCTTTCAGATCTATCGCGTTGCGATCAAACCTTCGGTAAAAGAACAACGCAGTTACAATTATGAAATAGGAATTATTATCAACAGGTAAGAGAAGTTAAGAGAGGGTTAGAAAAGGAAAGATTTAACAACGCAGTTCCAACAACGCAGTTCATTTCCTCACCGGAGTCCCTTCCAAGAACTTAACCATCTTGCCGTTCTCGTATATGCCACGCTGAAGCAGCTTGCCAGACTTCTTGTCGTACATGGTGCATTCTCCGTGATAACGGTTGTTCTTGTAATTCGCGTCTTCTTCCAAGGTTCCGTTTTCTGTGTATATCTTACTGGGTCCGTTCAATTCGCCATTGATGTAGGTGCAATCGCGCCACAAACCTCCGAAGTCGTAGTAATACTTCCACCGCCCCGTGCGCTTGCCCTCTTTGAATTTTCCTTCACTTATAGGTCTGCCATTTTCGTTGAACAAAATAGAGATGCCGTTCAACTCGCCATTCTTTCCGTAAGTAATCACACTCTCCAATTGTCCGCGCTCTGAGTAGTTCATCCACTTGCCGATCTTCTGATCGTCTTTCCAACTGCCGATGTACAAATACCTTCCGTTCTTCGGCTCATAGCCCTTCCATTTGCCATACATTTTACCCGCCTTGAAATTCCCTTCGTCCTTCACTTTTCCATTCTCATACCAACTTGTCCACTTCCCATCTTCTTCACCCAATTTGTAATTTCCTTTCTGCAACAACCCACCGTCTTCATACCACGAGCTCCATTCTCCTTCTTTGTTGTCGGCCACAAAATTTCCTTCCTTCCATTTCTTTTCACTCGGATATTGATACTCCCATGCGCCTTCCATTTTTCCGCTGGAATATTTTCCCTTCGATTGCCACACACCATTATCGTGGTAGAAAATCCAATCGCCGTCTTGAAGGTCTTCCACGAAATTTCCTTCCATGTCTTTCACACCGTTTTCACGGTACCATTCCCAATTGCCTGTCTTTTTTCCGTTATCGAAATTACCCTTCACATACAACTTCCCATTGTCGAAATACTCTTCGTAAGGCCCTGTTACCAACCCCTTCGAATAGGTCGTCGTTTTTCGAAGCTTTCCGTTGCTAAAGAATTCACTCCACTTTCCGTCTTTAATTCCTTTTACATATTGTCCGGAAGTTTGAATGTTTCCTTTCGAGAAAAAGGCTTCAAAAACTCCATCGGGAACGCCGTTGGCATATGTTGTTCGACTCAATAATTTATCAGACTCATTTACTTCCGGAAGTACTCCCGTTCCGCTGGTAATTGTCTGTGCGCCTTTGTTGTCGAAATAGGAAATGAGCTGAACACCCGATGTGTCGTATTTCAATACGCTGTTCAATTTTCCATTGTCGTAGTAGGCACTCCATTCTCCAGTTTTCTTCCCCTTGAAAAAATTTCCTTCTTGAATTTTAATTCCCTTGTTGTTGAAGGTGCGCTGCAAACTGTCTTCCACTCCGAATTTGAAATATCCTTCCACTTGCAATTTTCCATTCGTGTGATAGCGGAAAACTTTCCCGTTGAAATAGCCATTTCGGTAGGTGCTCTCTTCTTGAAGTGTTCCGTCTTCGTAATAAAATTTCCAGATGCTGTCTTCCTTTCCAACCACATTGAATTTTCCGATACTGCGAATTTTTCCATTCGAATAAAGGTCTTTGTACATTTTCTGCGCGCTTGCGTGAAATGAAAACAGACATACAAATGCGACTACAAAGAGGGGCGCTAGGCGAAAGAAAGTATTCTTCATGCTTCGAAAATAATTGGTACTGTTGAATGTAAAACACCATTGAACCTGTTTTATTGAACATTGCAGCGCTTATATTTGAACACTAAACCTTTCGCGATGCGTTCGATATTTCTTTCTTTTTCAATTGCGCTATTGACTGTTCTCGGCGCGTTCTTTTTTATTCCTTCTGTTAACCTGACTCCAATTACAGGCGGAGCCATGGAAGAAGGACATGGAGTTAATCCTTCCAGCAGAAAATATTTCGAGTACATGCGTAACCGCGATCCAGAAACAGGAATTGTTCCTGCAGGAATTTTCGAGCGTTGTGTGAATTTCGCGAATCACTTGCCTCGCGTGGCAGATAGAGATTACGGTTGGACGTCGAGAGGTCCTTACAACATTGGTGGAAGAACACGTGCTTTCGCAGTTGATGTATTGAATAGCAATCACCTGATTGCCGGTTCTGTTACCGGTGGAATTTGGAATTCAACCAACGGTGGGCAGGCTTGGAACAAGACGACCTCTCCTGAACAATTGCAAAGTGTAAGTTCGATCGCACAAGACACGCGTCCTGGACATGAGAATACATGGTATTACGGTTCGGGTGAAGAATTTTATGGAGTAGTCTCCGGAACTTCTTTTACTGCTTTGCTGAGTGGCGATGGTATGTGGAAGAGCACAGACAACGGACAAACGTGGTCGCACCTAACGTCTACTTCAAGCGGAACACCGCAAAACAACATGCAAAGCGGAAGCTACGATTTCGTTTGGCGTGTCATTACCGATCATACGAATCTGAATGAAGATGTAGTTTATGCTGCAGTGTACAATGGAATTATTCGAAGCAATGACGGAGGGAACACATGGACAAATGTCCTTGGGTTCACATCTGGAGCGAGTGAATTTGTAGATGTCATGATGACACCAAACGGAGTTTTGTATGCAACGTTTAGCGACAACAGCACAAACGGTGGTGGGTTTTACAGAAGTACAGATGGATTCAACTGGACAGAAATTTCTCCGACGCTTCCGCAGATCGCGAATCTCAGAAGAACGGTTATGTGCCCGAATCCGCAAAACGAAAACGAAATTTATTTCTTGGGCGAAACGATTAACAACACCTTTTATCCAATTGATCACTTCTTCTACAAATACACTTATCTCGGTGGCGATGGAAGCGGTGTCGATGGAAGTTGGGAGAATCGTTCAGAGAATCTTCCTTCAACACCTTGTCAATTGTTTACTGGAATTGACTACGATTTTGGAACTTTCCGCACGCAATACAGTTACGACATGTGCATTGCGCACCACCCAACCGTTCCGAATTTAGTTTTTATTGGAGGAACGAATCTGCACAGAAGCACCGACGCCTTTGCAACTTCAACTTCTGTTGATTGGATTGGCGGATACCGTTGCAATGTCCCTGAGCCTTGGCACTATGTCTACGCTGAACACCATCCCGATCAGCACTTCATAGCATTCGATCCTGCCAACGATTTAGGAATGTACAGTTTGAATGACGGAGGTGTTCGATATACCGCAGATGTTACAGCCGACAGTGTGCAATGGCAATCGTTGAACAACGGTTACCTCACTTCGCAATTCTACACGGTGGCTCTTGAACCGGGCAACACGAATAGTCAGTTTTTAATGGGTGGAATGCAAGACAATGGCACATGGTTAACACACACATCAGATGTCAATTCACCTTGGAGAGAGATGCATGCCGACGATGGTGCCTATTGCGCAATGCCATTTGGTGCAGACTATGTCATTACCAGTTCTCAAAGTGGACGAATCTTTAAGAAATCGATTGATGCAAATGGAAATCTTACGGGCACCGAACGAATAGATGCCGAGAACGGTCCCGCAGCGCTATTCATTAATCCGCTGTTGTTAGATCCTTGGACGAACAGACTTTTCATTGCTGGAAATAAAATGATCTGGTATCTCGATCGAGTAGATACGATTTCAGTGACTGGAAATTATCCGACTGCGCGCAATACAGACGATTGGGCGAATGTTGCAACAAGTACAATCACGCTTACACAAGGAAGTATTTCATGTTTAGACATGGCCTACACAGACAACAGTGTGTTGTATTATGGAAGTTCAGCGGGTAGATTATTCAAGCTAACTGATCTTTACGGAACTCCGGTGAAGACGAATATTTCTTCAACGTTGTTTCCAACGAATTCATACACATCAGCGGTAAGCACAAACGACTTGAACGCAAATGAAGTCATGGTGAGCTTCTCCAACTTCAACAAGAAAAGTATTTTCCATTCAACCGATGCTGGCACTTCATGGGCCGACGTTAGTGGAAATTTGGAAGAGAATGTAGACGGAACAGGCAACGGTCCTGCGGTGTATTGGGTTGAAATTTATCCGAGCACACCAACGATTTATTTGGCTGGAACCAGCGCTGGTTTATTCAGCACAACCGAGTTGAATGGAGAAAGCACCGTTTGGCAAATGGAAGGGGCTAGTACAATAGGAAACGCTGTAGTAAACATGATTACTTCACGTCCGTTCGATGGTACGGTTGCAGTTGCAACGCACGCCAATGGAATTTATACTGCCAATTTACCCGTTGTTCCGGAAGTATCTGTTGAAGCGCTTGCAGAGCGCATGGTAACGGTTTCTGCTTTCCCGAATCCAACTGTCGATGAAATTCATTTCAACATGCAATTGATGCCAGGTGAAATAACTGAGATGAATATTTATTCGTTGGATGGAAAATTATTGAACACGAAAAAATGGAAGGCAGTGGGAAGAGAGCAACTTTCGTGGGAAGCTGCGCATGCCGGAACATTTATTTATCAATTGAAATCGGGAAGCACCACCAGAACCGGTAAATTTGTAGTCACAAAATAATTCAAATAATGTCTGAGATCATTTCAACCGATAACGCTCCGAAACCTGTTGGTGCTTATCCACATGCAAGAAGAGTAGGAAACCTTTTGTTTCTTTCTGGTGTAGGTCCGCGCATTGCGGGTAGCGATGCCAACGACACGGGAGTACCCGGATTGAAATTAGATAAATTCGGAAATTTTATTGAATTTGATTTTGAAGCACAGTGCAGAAATGTCTTTGACAATGTGCGTGCAATTTTAGATGCGAGCGGATCGAAGTGGGAGAACTTGGTAGACGTAACGGTGTTCTTGGTTAACATGAAGCGCGACTTCCAAACTTACAATCGCTTGTATGCTGAATACTTCAAGGACGCTAATCCCTGCAGAACAACTGTAGAGATTAACGCCCTTCCATCGCCTATTGCGATTGAGTTGAAGTGTATAGCTACTATTTAGTTTTCACACCCCAGATATCTACGCCTTGGAATTGTTGCAATTCCATTTTAATAGATCCTACTTTGATTTTGGCTTGTGCCATAATGGGAAGGTGGTGTGCGTCGTCTGTTACCCAAACCGCTAGGTCGTTAGGATCTTTGAAAATGCGACCCTTCTGAACCACCGGTGCGAAGCGCAAACATTTGAATGTTCCAGCGTCTACACTTACGGTTTCTTTTCCAACATAGCGCATTTTCAAGCGATAGATCTCATCGTCAACAAGCGTTTCAATGGTTATGATATCGCCTTGTTTAGTGTTGGTGAAGTCCATGGTTCGTGCGTAGAATGCCGCACTCATCATGTCCTGAACAAACGCGGGTGCTAGGTATCCTTCGTTCTTTCTGTTTTTAAAAGCACGTTTGTGCTGGAAGAAGAAATAATCTTGCATAACCATGTAGCCACCTTCATCGCAGTTGCGTTTGAATTGATAAGGAAAAATTCCTTGTTTGTCTACGTATGATTCGTATTTATCGCGAACCTTAAAAAACCAGTCGAACGATCCAGTGCTGTAGCCCTCGCCAACGATGTGGTAGGTGTCTCTTCCTCCGAATTTTTTATTTCCTTCTGCTACAGAGATGGTTGCAATACCAGCATCTACTATTCCGTAGTGAATACGGTAAGTCGATTTTTCTCCAGAGGTAAAGGCGTTATTGTTAATGTTGCGCAATGAATGCACAGGTAAATTTTCAACTTTAACCGGCGTAGGTTTAGAACTTTGGCCAAGCATGTTCAGCGCTCCCACTGACAATGCAGTAAACAAGAATAGGTGTTTCATAAAGTCGTTTTGTTTTTAGTTAACGAAACTTTCGTTGCGAAATTTCAAACATTGGACCAAAGTATTATTCCACTACTACACGTTTCACTGTAAATGAATTTTCTGTTCTGAAAATAAACTCATACAACCCGGGTGCAAAATCAGAAACATCAACCGAATAGCGCATACTGTTGAATTGGAAGTTCGAAATATTTTTCCCGGAAACATCTTTCACTTGTACAGATACATTTCCAGCGTGAGCGCTCAGTTCAATATTTAAATCGCTTGAGGTTGGATTCGGGTAGAGCGTTAATCCGATATCATTCAAAGTATAGGTGTAAATATTGGTTTCATCAATGTATCCATCGCAATCGTTGTCGATGTCATCAACCGTTTCAACAGCGGAAGGATTGATAGCCGGATTCGCATCGTTGCAATCGTCGTTGTTGGTTGCAGCTCCTGTTGGCATTGTGCAAGAGTAAACAACTACTCCTGCGCCGTAACCATCACCATCAATGTCCATGTAATATGCTTGACCTAATCCTTCGTCAACAGCACCGTTGCAGTTGTCATCGATGTTGTTGCAAAACTCTGTTGCATCTGGATTCATACCGCTGTCGTTATCGTCGCAGTCGCCCGCGCATGCAGAGAATCCATCTCCATCAAAATCAAATCCTTCATCTACAATTCCATCGCAGTTGTCGTCGAGGTTATTGCACAACTCCATTGCACCCGGATGAGACAATGCATTACCGTCGTTACAATCATCAACACAAGAGAAGAACCCATCTCCATCTAAATCGGCGTTGGTTGTAATGAACGGGCTGTTGTCGTTGCAATCGTTTCCATTGGTAACAAAACCAGCTGGAATTTCACATCCGGTTGTCATGGTTTGCGAATCACCAAATCCATCTTCGTCGACATCGGCATAGAACGTTATTTGATCAGAAACAGTAACTGCGCCTACCCAGGTAATGCTGTCGTTAGCTGTTCCATTTGTAACCACAAGAGTTACATCGTACACACCTGGGTTTGTGTACATCACATATGGATTTTGAAGTGAAGAAGCACTCGGCACACCACCTGGGAATGACCAGTTCCATGAAGTTGGATTGTTGTTCGTGTTGTCTACAAAGTGAACAGGATAGTTCACGCAAGATACATTGTTGAATGTTGCGTTAGCAGCAATGTATTGCACGGGCATACATGGGCCTATTTCAGTAAGTACATTGTGAATGTATACATTTAGAGCTTCATCGAATGCTGCAACACACAGTTCATTTCCATTGAAAGATTCTACATAAACTCGAAGAATAGGGGTAGGTGTGAAGTGAACAGGAATCATACTTCCCAGATGTCCCAACGCCCCAATCTTTACTCCGCTTACTTCTTTGTATATCACAGGAGCCCAAGTGCTCAAAGGAACAAGTGAGGTTACGTTTGAAATCGTTGCTCCGCCAATATCGAATTGTAGTGCATTTATTTCACCACTTGGATTTGTAATTGTAATATCGAAATAACCGAGTTCAGCATTCACATTGGCAACACCAAGAGTAACTGTTTCGCTTTCATCTACAATTTCTGGATCCCACGCGCATGGCTGCATAAGTCCTGGTGCAATACCTTGGTCTATTTGTGCGTGAATGCAAGCTTCTAGGTATGCTGCATCTGCAATACTGATATCGTTATCGCTATTCAAGTCGTTGCAATTGGAAGCAGACAAGTCCGAATAAACGGCACTGTTACCGTAAAGGTCTACGTCGGCTTGGGTATAACTTAAGTCGGTATTTAGGTCACCTTTTTTTGATTCGGCCGGACAGTTTCCAAGGCAGTCTGGTTGAGCGTTTCCGAATAATTGTCCAACGCAGTCTACAATTTGCGGACAAGACCCAATAGGCAATTTCACGAAGTTGACGATGTTGTTCATCGCATCACGCTCGAATGAAATACACACTTGAGCCCAGTTGTTATCGTAACGCAATTCGTAGTTACCCAATGCATCTGGGTCTTGATCCCAATTGGTTCGAACAACAAGATGATATGTTCCAGCGGGTACATTCGTAATATCTATCCACTGGCAACTTAAGCCTGAGCTGTATACATCGTAACATCCGGCGGTAATACCCATGTTTCCGCATCCGTATTTCGCAACACCAGTAACGCAACCCAAATCCAAAACACAGAAGCCGTTTTTAAATCCGATTTCAGGCATTAAATTTCCGTTATCGTCGTACAACAAGTATTCGGCGTAACCGGCATAGTGATAGTGATTGTGGCAAGGGTCAAATATGAATTGTGGATTCGCAACGTTGGGAACACCAATGAAGTAATCTAAGTTTCCAATGTTATCAATGCGCGTTGAGAAGCGAACAATTTGGCGCGTTCCCAATCCTTGTAAACATCCTTCATTCACCAAACAACCATCAGTTGAGGTGAGTGTTGTTTGATACAGTGAAGTATACAATACATTTCCTTCGACGAGTAAATCTGGACCTACATTTGAACAATTTGGATCGCCGTTGTAATAACAAACCGAAGGTTCTTCAGCCAAAGGACTGTAGTTACATGCATTTAAATCCATACATCCAACAATAGGTCCCATGTATTCGAATAACACATTGAATGAGCCCAGTCCGCAAGCACCGCCTTCGTCGCCAACACGGATGTAATAAGTTACTCCTCCTTCTAGGTAAGGTGTAATTTCACTTTCAATTCCACATAAATCGTCGTTGTAAGTATAAGTAGCCTCATTGGTATTGTTGAACAAGGCCATATTGCAATAATCGTATAGCCAAATTTTCGTGTCGCATCCTGCTAATCCGCAGGTTGAAATTTGATACTGTCCGTTAACGGAAGGGGTGAACGAATACCATGTGTTCGGAGTTGGAACGGTATTCAATCCGAGATTAGCAACAATGGCGTTATCGCAACTTGTTCCTTGCGGACAGTTCACTTGAATGGTTGCAAGTGCGCCAAATGCAGCGCCTGTGGCGACAGAACTACCATCTAAATAAATGTTGTAGCCACCAGTTCCGTTTGCACAACAAAGCCCGTTTCCACCCGTGTCATATATTTCCACGCGATGACAATTGTTGCTAATGCAGAAGTTGGCATCGTTGGTTGTTCCTTGCTGAATAACGAGATTATCTTGATTGAATACTTTCCACGAAGTTTGCTGAGGTAGGTTATCTGTTGTAATATCAACAGTTAGGTTATGCCCAGTTGTAACAATCACATTCAGGGTTACGCTATTGCTGTTTCCCAATTGATCGTAGGTTGTAAGGGAGACAGGAAACATTCCTGTTGAAGTGAATGTGGTCGTTGGATTTTCCAATGTTGAAGAGGCGGGAATACAGCCGCTTGGGAAGGTCCATTCAAATGCCGTTGCATTTCCTGCAGAAGTATTGTTGAATTGAAAATTCAGGCAATTCGTTCCCGAAGGATAATAATTGAAATTAGCGGCGAGTGTTGGAAATTCACACGTTCCGTCGTCTAGGGTTGCGCATGAGTTGTAGTTCGTTGCGTTAGCATTTGTGCATCCAGAAACAGTTGTCGTTGTAATGTTGAAATTGAATTCGCCCATGGTACTGTTGTATCCGCCCACTTGAACATAATATGTTTGTCCAATGGTTAGGTAATCGTCTTCATTTGCCCCTGCTGTTCCATTTCCAATAGGACAGCCAAATTTCACAAATGAAAAATTTCCGGTGTTGTCATCGTCGTCGCAAGCGATTATAGATCCATTGCACCCGTCGTAAACTGCAATTTGTGTATCTGTTAAGCCCGTTCCTGTTCCAGTAGTAGCGCTGGTTTGTATGGTTACATTTCCACCTTGGTAAACAAAAGAATACCAGATGTCGCGAATGGTCCCACCGCAACCAGGAGTTGGGCCGTTCGCAACATTGTTGTTGTTAGTTACTATAGCACCGCTATTGGGAATGAATGCTGCAGCAGTAGCACAAGTTTCATTCGGCATAAAGATGTTACAAAGTCCATTGTCAACGGTAGCACACGCATTGTAGTTTCCTGCAGTAGGGTCTGTACAACCGGTAATATCAGTCGTCGTTAATTGAATGCTAAAATTTCCTTGAAGATTGTTGTAACCCCCCGCCTGCAAATAATATGTTGTTCCAACCGATAAAGCAGGACATGTCAGGATCAATTGCGATCCAAGTCCAAAACCTGTGGCGTCATCGTTGCAAAAAAGTTGAGTGCCTCCACAGCTGCTATACAAAGCAATTCGTGTGTCTGTGAGTGTTCCCAAGGTTGTTGTTATGGTATAGTTCCCTCCTAAAAAAACGAATTTGTACCAGATGTCTTTAATACCTAGTCCACCACCAACGCCACAGGTTGGGCTAGTTCCTTCTATTACCGTATTCAAATTACTTGTCGCGGTGGCGGGAGCGTTGGGAATGAGTTCAATCGCATTCGCGCAAATGTCGTTCACAGGAACTTGCGAGAATACATTGAAAGATGCGAATAGTGCAAGCGCAAGTATAATCTTTTTCATAGGAAACGGTTCAGGTTTGAAAAAGAAAAGATACGAAAAAATGTAATGCGAGAATTTACTTCCTGAAATACCCCTGATCTATAAAATGCCAAGGATCGGTCTTTCTTCCTGGCGCAATGTCGAAGTGTCCGAGGATATACTTGAACTTATATTTTGTATCGAGCTGATCAATGAGCTTTCGAAGCGATGCATATTGTGCCTCATTCGGACCAACAGTGTAGGTGCACATGATTTCAATCCCAATGGAACAAGAATTTACAGCGGTTGTTCCGTCGGGAAGTTGACTCTTTCCAGCGTGATACGCTACGTTGTTCGGTTCCACTAATTCATATACTTGGCCGTCTCTTCCGATTAAGTAATGCGCTGCTACGCCGTATTGCTCAAATTGCTTCAACACACCTTCCACAGAAAACGTATCGGGCTGTTGGGTGTTTGGAAATGATGCGTTGAAGGTCGAGTGAAGAATTAATGCCTTCACTTCGCGCTGAGATTCACTTGTCTTGTATCCGAAATCGACGTGCTTTCGAAGAATAAGAAACTGCGTTAATTGTGCATTAACGTTAAGTGTTAAAAATGAAAAAACAAGAAGTGCGTATAATCGCATTAGGCTTCTACAACGGTGAAAGTGTAGTACTCCATGATTTCGTTGCACAACAATTTCTTGCATGCTTGATCAACGATTTGTTCTGCACCGGCATGGTCGGCAGACTCAACGAATAAACTCATATGTTTTCCAACGCGAACGTTAGCAATGGTTCCAATAGATAAACTGTTCAATGACGAGGTCACTGCTTTTCCTTGTGGATCTAATAATGCTTCCAATGGCATTACGTTAATTTCAGCTTTAAACTTTTTCATGTTGTTTCCCAAATAGGTGTTGAACGGCAGATAAAATGAGGTACAAAAGTAAGGCAATTGGAACCGTCCACATGACTTTTTTCAGAATGAAATGTGAACCAACTGCAGATAAAATTATGCTTCCAATAAGAATAAACTTCATGGTGTTTTCCTTCCAACTGAAATTTGAAAATTTGAAAGAAAGGAGCGGTAGCGTTGATGCCATGAGGAATGCAAAGAGTAGGATAAGACCCACAAGGATCTGATTGCTCAAAGGTTCTGTTTCTGTCAGCGACAAAACACTTAACCAGAACAATCCATTTGCAGGCACAGGAAGGCCTTTGAATCCTGTTGATTTAGAAGTGTCTAAATTGAAACGAGCCAATCGAAAGGCTGCTGCTACGGCTAAAAGAAAAGCTAACGCTGCCCATATTTTTATTTCGGGTTGAAGTAGACGAAACAGCCAAAACGAAGGCACCACACCAAAACTTACTACGTCGGCCAAGGAATCTAATTGTTTTCCCATTTCGGAAGCTGCACCAATGGCTCGAGCAACCAATCCGTCGAGTAAATCTGCGAAAGCTGCAATAAGCACAAATAGAAATGCGTCTTGAACATTGTGCGCCAACAGCGCTGCACACCCCATAACCAAATTCAGCATGGTTAGCGTGTTGGGTATAATTGCTTTTCCGAACATGCGGCAAAGATAGGGTCTAGAATTCGAATTGAAGTTTTGCGCGAAGACCGAAACGAACAATGTTGGCGTGATCGAGGTAAGACAATCTCCAAAGGGCGTCTAATCGCAATACTTTGAATATGTTTTCTATTCCTATTGCTGCTTCGAGGTAAGGTTGTTTCAATCGATAAATATCTGCAATGCCATCGGAGTTAAAATCGCGATTGAGTAATTCATCGTTTTTCAAATCGTAACTACCCACTAACATTTTTGCACTCGCTACTTCACGCCATTTCAATCGGCGAAGCAATGGAACTTTGTTCAGGAATAATCCTTCAGCATGATAAGATCCCCAGAGGCTGAGCCACTGATCACTCACGAATTCAAAATAATTCATGGTGTTGTAACTCGCTTCGTCATAAAAAAATGTTTCATTCCCCTGGTGCATCTGCAGCATAGGATAGGGAAGGTTTCCGTAAATTTTCCCCGCTTGAACTGTTATGTTGAGGTAACCAAATGGACCAAAGCGCATCTTGTCATAAACTTGCAACTGAAGTCTTTGGTATTCGTATTCAGCGTCTAAAATGCCCGGTGTTGCTAGGCTATATATCATTTCAAACTCAGGGAAATTTGTTCCGAGACTAATACGTTCGAATTCGCCGTAAATGAATTTTTCTTTAAACGCGAATCTTGTATACAATGAGACTTCAGTTGTAATTAGGGCATTCTCGGGCTCGAAACTGTTGGTAAGAGGAAGGAAGCGGCTGTAGGAATATCTCGTTCCTGCCGGTTTCAAGATGCGATGAGTAAATATGAGTTTGTTTGAAAGACCATAGAACCATTCTTTTTCAATATATGAGTTCAGGTCGGTAACATCGGTGAGTTTATTCGCGGGATTTCTTCTGAAAAGAGAAGATAAGATATTGTCTTGTCGAAAGGCTCCTTCGCTTAGACCCAATTGTTCCATATCGCGCTTTCCATGCGCAGAAATAGCTAATCGTGGACTTTTTTGAATAACATACAAACCACCAGCGCCATACTTGAAACGCTCATCGCGAAAGCCGTAGGCTAGATAACCGTCGAGCATCACTTTCTTGCTGAATGCATTACTCGTTCTTCCACCAAAACGGAGTCTGTTTCCCTCAATCGGGTTAAAACTATAGAACGTAAAGTAGGGTCCGAATTCGAAAATACCCTTGACTTTATATCCGGTAACGAATAAGGATATGATATCGGCAACAGTTTTAAATTGCGGCAACGTCTTCAGGGTGTCTGCCATGTTGTAAATACGCTCTTCTTTAGCAGTTAAAGCGGTGTGACGCATACTTTCCCAATAGGCTTCGTCGTGATTCGAGGAATTCGGGTCTACAACAATGTCGGTATAGCCTTGATAGAAATCACCTTCTCGTTCCTTGTTAATGACAAACTTTTTATAGCTACTGTTCTTCCTGCCGTATACACCAATCTTTCTTTCATTCAAATTGAATTCAACTAAAAGCTGATCTTTTACCAACATCCAAACTTCCTTTTCAACTTCGTTGTATTCCTGGTGAACGCTGAATTCTTTGATCCAGTTAATATTCGCATCTTCAGAAATGGTTGCGTCTACTTGTTTTACAGCATAGGTGGTGTCGTGTATCCACATCTCACCATGAAACAGTAACTCTTGTTTTCTACGCGGAAAAAATTCCAATTTGTAACACCACTTCCCTTCTATGTATGCACTGTCTACCAATCCGTAATCATAGAATCCCAAAGCATAAGTCGAAACGGGTGAGGTGAAGCTTTTCGAGAAAACGACAATCTCGTTATCGTAAATGTTTACGTTCTGATACATGTCTCCCAAGAATTGGTTGACACTTTGATTTTCCACACCAGAAACGCGTGTCCCTTTAATTACTTCTTTTGATATTTTCGGATTTCTACGATAATAGAAATCAGAGAGTGACTCAGTCATGAATATAGGCAAATAGGGCTTCTCCTGAGTTGTGTCTAATCCTTCGAAAACAAATTCAAAAGGCTTAAGCAGCTTTTTGTCTGCAATTGCTGCGCTTATATTGTTAAGGTCGAACTCAACTTTATTGTACGCTTCGTATTCGTACGCATCTAGTTTCTCGCGATTGTTTATTTTCTTATTTTCAATTACCTTTTTCATTAAGGCAATTGCGGGGTTGGGCTCGTCTTTCGGACGAATTACAACAACTCCGGTTGTGTTTTCGTCTACGAGGGCAAAATTTATTTCCTTGGTTGTTCCTTGCTTAACGTAAAATGATTGCTGAGCATATCCCATGCCTTTGCATCGAATAGTGTCGCTTGAGTAATACGTTTCAATGCGGTAAACTCCATTCTCGTCGGAAGTGGTTCCAGATTTTGTTCCGACAAAGTAGATAGGGGCAAAGGGAACAGTTTGTTTTGAAACGGCATCGATTACTGTTCCATACACAACGGTTTTCTGTGCATGAAGCACAAAAGAAAAACAAATTGTAACGAATAGTAAAAAACCAGTTTTCATTTCCTACGAAGAAACGAAAAAGTTTTTAATGCGTCAAATGATCTGTTAAACATTAATCATTACTTGTTATTGAAAGCATTCAAACCTTCTTCCAACCACGCTCGGAATTCAGAAGTTTCAACAATACCGCTCTTTACCGGATTCATTAATTCTTCTCTTCCTTCAGTCATCGGGTCAATAATGGCATACATCGGCTGAGAGTTGTTGTTGAACGTCTCAATTTCAAAGGCAGACCACAAGTCGCCATAGGTCTCAATTTCCTTTTCTATACCAGCCCATTTCGTTACAATGGTTTCTTTTAGTTCAGCTGGAAGCTCTTGCTTGTCGTCAACGTAAAGACTCACAACAATAAATTCATTTTGCAATAAATCTAAAACTTGAGGCCAAACGTGTTCTTCCATTTTTCTACAGTTTACGCATGCATATCCTGTGAAATCGACGAACAACGGTTTTCCCTCTTTTCTGGCGCGCTCCAATGCCACGTTGTAGTCGTGTTCGCAAAGCAATCCATGCGGACAGTCACTCGGGTAGGCATATGAATAGCCCGTTGGCGGTGCAAGTCCACTCATTAATGAAAGAGCATTGTAAGAAGTTCCTTTTTCGTTAAGCATTAATCCACTTGCGAGATAGACTACCCACATTCCAACAAACGTGGTAAACACAATTCGGAATTTCGAAAACTTCTGAATTGGACTGTCGTGAGAAAATTTGATTGCTCCAATCAGGTAGAGGTACATTCCAAAGAATATCACTACCCACAAGCCCATGAACACCTCGTACTTCAACAAGTTCCAGTGTACCACTAAGTCTGCTTGAGATAAGAATTTAAGTGCGAGGGCCACTTCTAAAAATCCAAGAACAACCTTCACTGAGTTCAACCATCCACCTGATTTAGGCAAACTCTTCATCATGCCCGGGAACATGGCGAACAAAGCAAACGGAATTCCGAGTGCCAATCCGAATCCACCCATTCCTACAGTCAATTGAATGGCTCCGCCGTCTTTAGCCAAGGAGCCAGCAAGTAATGAACCCAAGATTGGACCGGTACAAGAGAATGAAACAATAGCTAACGTAAGTGCCATGAAGAACGCACCTAACAATCCGCCTGCTTCCGCATTTTTATCCATCTTGTTCGCTAATCCTGCAGGAAGTGTTATTTCAAATAACCCGAAGAATGAAAGCGCAAATACAATGAAGATGACGAAGAACACAATATTCAGAGGAACATTGGTGGAAATGTCGTTCAGAATGTTCTCGTTAATCTGATCCAAGAAATGGAACGGCATTGAAAGCAAAATGTAAATCAAGAAGATAAATCCACCGTAAATCAACGCTTGGAAAATTCCTTTTTTACGGTCTTTGTTTCCTTTGGTGAAGAACGCAACTGTCAATGGGATCATTGGAAACACACAAGGAGTAAGCAATGCAACCAGTCCGCCCAAGAATCCAAGGAAAAACAATTGCCACATGTTTCCATCTTCAGTTGTAGCAGATGATACACTTCCACTTTCTAAACGTGTGGTTAACTTCTCTTTGTCATTTCGAATGGTTTGAATCCAATATCTGAACTTCGTTGTGGTTGGCTCCAATTGCATTTGATCTTCAACAAGAGCCGAAGTGTCTGCAGTTGCTGGCGATACGGCCGAACCGTCTGCAGCATTTGGCGTTACTTGTAGTTTGAATTTCGACTCGATCGGATAACACGCTTTGTCGTTACACGTTTGACCTTGAATTGTGCCTTTTAGTGTGAAAGGAGCGGTACCGAGAATTTTGATTTTTTGTTTGAATACCGCTGAGTTTTCAAAATAGTTTACCTCACCGCCTTGCATATCGTCGAAGTGCGTGATATACTTTCCTTCCGTTAATTTCCCAATGAGTTCGAAATTTGCTTTATCGGCGGTTAATAACAATTCAGTTGGAAGGGCGTATACGTTTGGGTCAGTAGACGGACTCGTCGAGTACAAATGGAATCCAGGTGAAATGCTAGCCTGAAATTCGATTTCAGCTTCGTTGTTTGGTAAATTAACCAAGCTCGTTTTCCATTTAACAGGGTCAACAATTTGTGCTTGCGCATTCCACGACGAAAACAAAATAGCAAGAGCCGCAAAAATCTTTACAGATAAATTCTTCATAGGTTCAAAAATAGTTCAATTCAATTCTACTTACGTGAGGCGCATCACAAAAACATTCTTCGCTTTTTCGTCTAGTTTGTAATCTTCTGCAATGCACAAGCCAATTACCGCCACAATCTCGTCTTTGCTAACCAACACGGGGTAGTTCTTTTTCTCGTTCATAGCAATTTTCGCCTGAACCAACACATCGCTTACCTTTTTCAATCCCTTCATTCCCAATGAACGAATTTTATCTCCCGGCTCGTATGCACGAATCTCCAATGGGAAACGCAATTTGTCTGCGTTGAGTTGCACGACCTTCGGATCTTTTTCAATTTCGTATCCTTTCGCAGGAACAATATCCACGTCGTACTTCGATTCGTCCAAGGGCATTTCACTTTGCAATGCGTGTAGCACATAGTTGTCGCGATCACGCGCAACAGCATACGTGGCGTTTGAAACTTTAGCGCCAGTCTTTTGAAGTTTTAAAATCTCTTCTATCTCTCCGGTTGTGAATTCAAATAGACTCAACCATTCCCACATAATTTGTCTTGGAGCATAGTGATTGTGAACGGCTGCTATGGAAAGCAATTCGTTTTCACCTTTCAGTATAACGTTTTGCTCGAGCCAGTTTTGCAAACTCTCTTGCACAATTGAATGCTGTTCTTCCCAAATTTCAATGCTGTTGTTGAGGGTTTGAAGAATATTCGGATTCAGTTCTTCCAGAATTGGAACAACCTTGTTTCTGATTTTGTTTCTTCCGTAAACAGTGGATTTGTTCGAAGCGTCTTCGCGCCATTTCAACTTCAGTTCTTTCGCAAATGCTTCCAAATCTTTTTTCGAAATGGAAAGAAGTGGGCGCCACTTGGTTGACGTGTGACGCTTCATTCCAAGCAGTCCTTTCAAACCGCTTCCGCGAACCAAGTGTTGCAAAACGGTTTCCAATTGATCGTTCGCATGGTGCGCAAGAACAACGGTTGTATATCCGAACTCGTCTTGCAACTGTTGGAAGTAGGTGTAGCGAAAATCTCGAGCACGCTCTTGCAAATTATTTTTCGATTCTTTCCACAAATCGCCCGCGTGTGCGCAATGAAAAGTAAGCTTGTGTTTTTTGCAATAGGCTTTCACAAACTGCTCATCTTTCTCCGAGTCTTTTCCGCGAAGTTGATAGTTCACGTGCGCCACTGCAAATGGAATTTTTGCTTTTAACAGGAGTTCTGCCATTAACATTGAATCCATTCCTCCGCTTACTGCCACAAGCAATTGCGCGTCTTCGAATGTTTGATATTCGGCTTTTAATTCTTTAAGTAGTTTTTTCATGTTCAGTTAAATATGGAAAGGGTAGTAGCAGCTTTCAAAAGACATTCGTCGTATTCCGATTCCGCATTCGAAGCATGCGTAATCGCGCTCCCCACTTTTATAGTTGTTTGTTGTTTTTCTTTGTTGTAAACGGCAGAACGAATAATAACGTTGAAGTCGAAATTACCGGTGGGTTCTATCACACCGAAGGTGCCGCTATAAATGCCGCGATCCAATACTTCCAGCTTTTCCATGTGTTGCACCGCGCTAATTTTCGGAGCGCCTGTCATGGATCCCATGGGAAAAGTAGCCGCTAAGATTTCAGTAAATGTTATGTTGGAAGGAAGCTGCGCTTCTACCGTGCTTATTAAATGATGAAGCGTTTTAAATGTGTGAAGCTCGCACAAGGAAGTGACTTGAACGCTGGCTCTTTCTGCAATGCGCGACAGGTCGTTGCGAACCAAGTCGACGATCATGATGTTTTCAGACCGCTCTTTTTTGCTTGTTCGAAGCAAGGTTTTGTTGTCTTCGTCTTCAGTGTTATTTGCGCCTCTTTTTACAGTGCCTTTAATGGGCTGAGAAATGATCGTGTTTCCTTTTTTCTGTATGAAACGCTCCGGTGAAGTGCACAACAGTTGAAGATTATGTCCATTGAAATAAACCGCATACGGAGCTTCCGTAGCGTTGTTCATTTTCGAAAAATGCGCGAAGGCGTCGTGAAGCAAACCTTTTGCCTGAAGAGGCATACAGAAGTTTGTCTCGTAATAATTACCGCGCTGAATGTTGCCTAAGATTCGCTCTATCTTTTCAATGTAGCTATCCTTGGTTTCGAGCATTTCGAACACAAGTTTTTCTTCATTGCTTGGTTGTTCGATGTTTTTGTAGTTGGAAAGAAAATCTTCGATTACCGAACGTTCGTTCGGTTGTTCTTCGGTGAGGCAAATCCAGGTGCCGTTCTCTTCTTTCCAAATGTGTTCGGGCTCGAAGAAATAGAGAAGTTCACTTCCGTCTGAACACAAATTGAAGTAAGCATTTTTCTCGAACAACTTTTTCGCTTCATAGGAAACATAGCCGAAAACAGGAAGTGTTTTTTCCTTCAACCAAACATTCAGCTGTTCTATTTCTGAAGGGTTATTTTCATTTAGGACGAATGCGCTTTTTCTTCCCCAAGCAAGATAGGCCTGACGTTCAGACGAATTTGGAGGAAGAAAAGTAAAGTGTTCGTTTTCCCAAAGCTGCATGGGTGCAAAGGTAATGCTTACTGACGCCTATTTGCGAGAAGAACCGGCGGACCTCCGTCGAATGGGTTTTCACCTCGGCCAATGCTGCGGGCTTCAATACCCGCGGCTTTCATAACGGCACGATCTCCGAATTTTTTTCGCAGTTCGTCCATGGCAGTGTACAAGCTAATCTGCTCTTCGTTGTCGTCGAACAAATTAATTTGGTATCCGCCCGAAACCAAATGGCTGAAGCGCACGCCAATGAGGCGGATGAGCACCCTTCTCGAATAAAGTTTTTCGAAGAGCTCCAGTATTTTCGGAATAAGAATGTGGTCTGCCGAAGTATAAGGTATGCGGCATTGCATGGTTTCCGTTTGGAAGTCAGAGTAACGCAACTTCACCGTAACACACGAAGTAAGCTTCTCTCCCTTCCTTAATTGGAACGCCAAGTTCTCGGTCATGGCAATTAAGAGTCCGCGCA
>JBIKRF010000032.1:0-22949 GCA_044349305.1 Flavobacteriales bacterium | reverse complement strand
ACTAGTTCTGTAGCAGCCACGCGAAGCGTTGTAGAAAAAGCATCTCCCGTTCTTGTGAAGGCATATGTTCTTTCAATTCGATTGGAAACAAACGGATAAACTGTATTACTCACGTTCATTCCATTTACATCACTTCCTACCAATAGATAATTTCCGTCAATCATGGTCCCTACGGCACTTACTTCAAGAACTCCCATACCTTGAGCTACCTCGTGTTTGTCTCCAGAATTTTCTTGACCAACACCTATTACTTCTTCCGTATAATTCGGATGGAAATAGCGCGATTGAAGTCCTAAATCTAGACCGTATTTCGCTCCCAAATAATTGTTTACAATCGTGTGGTGAGATAAGAACAGTCTGCGTTTATACAAGATGTTCTCTCCCATTCTTCCTTTACCAAAACGATCATCATAATCCCAACCAAAACGAATATCAATTGGTGTTGTATTGTCGCGGGCACCAATATTAATTCCAGGAAACGGATAAAGATGATCATCGAAAATGGTGTAGAACAATTGATGTAAATCGTCTTGCTCATAGATTAGCCCGTAAATATGCGGAGATGTTGCTTCACCAATATAAAAAATTGGAGAGCCTGAATAATGACTTTCTAAGTCCAACACTTCGCTGTGATAATAGTAATCGTTCTTCCAAGGATGAAGAAGATATCCGTTTGGAACACGCGCACTCGCAAACCATCCGTGATCATTGAACAGAATAGAATCGGTTTCAACTACGCAATAGGCGCTTGTACTTCTTCCACCTACAACATCATTCATTTGCAAGAAATCATTGTCGCCATCGAACTGAATGCCCGGGCGCGTATGCACCCCATTGTTCGCTACGAATGTCGGGCGTTGATTCATACTTCCCTGCGAAGCAGGGCTATTGTTTCCACTTTGATCTTGCCATATGTAAACGGGATCTCCGTCGTTAGCAGAAAGTGCTCCGTTAACCAAAGCTCCTTTATCCGCACGCATCCAAAATGCGAGATCGTTGCTATCTCCAACACCGCCAGGACCCTTGCTTCCAAAGGCAGAAGGCGCCTGCATAAATACCAATTTCAATGTGTCACTCGCAGAATTTCCCGTGAAGAAATTGTCGATTGTTGCATTGCTTGGAAGCACTACTCTCACTTGTCCGAAACTCGCTGGCGTTATGTTCACCGTGTAATTCGAAGGTCCACCTGTGACAGAGTTTACCGTTCCATTTTCAATACTGAAATCAGAGATTGTTAGATCACTTACATCTACATTCGTGAGATTGCGATAGAAGAATATTTCTGCATCGAATGTGCCAATAACTTCACCTGAGGTATTCGGTGAATTCCAAACTGCACTCGTAGGAAACACATTTGTTTCTGGACTGTACAAATCGCTTTCCCACATACCTCTTCCATAGGTTGAAGCACGAATTCGCTTCGGCGAATCGTATGCGATTTCCAATTCCGTTACTCTTGCGGCATAAGGAAATCCGGATGAGAAATTCACCCAATCCGTCATGCTTGCATCCCAATAATAAATTCCAAGATCGGTACCGATATAAAGATTCTCCAAAACCGAGGAAGTATCTGTAACAATCGTGTTCACCGCAACATCTGGAAGACTCGCAGTCATTAAGGTCCAAGATGTTCCTCCGGTTAAACTCTTGTAAACATTTTTATTGAACGCTATATAGACAATCAATGAATCCGTCTTGTGAGTCTCAATGGCATTCACAGGAACAACGGCATTGGGCAAATAGGTACTGATGTTTTGCCACACTACTGTGTCGGCCATGGCGTTGTCTGTTCGCCCCATTTTTCGTGAACCTTTTGAAGCGTACAATACGTTTCCTTTTGTGTAATGTCCACGAATCTGATTGCAATCTGTTGTATTCGCGCTCAAGAAATTCGTCGAGATTTTTTCCCACACAATCGAATCTTTTTCGATGTGCTTGATATTCTTTGAGCGCCAAATGTTCTTCATTCCAACGAACATGGTTGAACTGCTGTCTGCGTGCAGGCAATACGGGGTGCTCCACGCCCCCTCTTCGGTCATTCCGTTTGTATTGATTCCGGCAAACTTTTGATTGATGTACGTATTCGAAGTTCTGTATAACTCTCCGTAATAAATACTGCTATAACGACGCCCCTCCTCTTCGTAATCATACATGCACTCGAAGCCATCTCCACCACCCGTTCTTACCCAACGCGCGCCTTGAAACTCCGCTGTTCCGTTGTCTTGAAAGCCATTTAGTGCCTTGGCTCCATCGTGAGGGGATTGTCCCAAACGATAGATCTGCGCGTTCACTATTCCCTTTGAAATGTCTTGCCACTCAGAATTGTTTACATATCGATAAAGACCTCCGTCATTGCACACATATAAATCTTGGTTATGCGGATTAATAGCCATTCCGTGCTGATCGACGTGAACAAAATTCGAATTAATGTCTTGCCAAGTCGCTCCACCATCCACACTTTTCTTCAAGCGAATTCCACCGCAATAAATAACGTTGGGAGTCTCAGCGTCTCCAGCTAAACAGAGGTCATACCATGCTTGTCCACCTGTGCTAGAACCATCTGCGGACCAACCCATAATATTAGGCGTGTTGCTCATTTGTGTAAACGTCAATCCTGCATCTTCACTTTTGAATGTGCCTGTATACGAATACGTATTTGTTCTTAAGAGATACACCGCATCGGGTTCGGCTGCATTCACAGAAACACACATGCGCGTACCGTTCGAAACACCTGAGTTGCTTTGTGTCCAGGTTAAACCAAAATCTTCACTTCTATAAAATCTTCCCGCACCGGTTGCGTACAAGATGTTTGGAGCAGTTGGGTGTTGCGCTAAATCTTTGTATTCAAACGTGTTTGAAGAAACCTGTGACCAAGAAACTCCTCCGTCTATTGATCTCCGAATACCCAAGTCAGTGGCTATAACTACACTGTTCGCTTGGTCTGCACAAGCTATAATATCGCCGACAGTACGAGTAGAAATTCCTGTATTTATAAAATTCCATGTATCGCCGCCATCTTCACTTCTGAGCACACCCATTCCCGGAGAGTCACCCGCATCTCTGTCTCCAGTTCCTGCATAAACTACATTCGGATTGTACGGGTCAAAAGCAATTGAACTAATTCCAAGAGTAGGTAAATCGTCTGTTGAAGTGCTCCATGTATTTCCGCCATCCGTTGACTTCCACAACCCACCTGCGGGTGTTCCCACTAACATAAGTTGGTCATTTGTCGGATGGAATGCAATGCACGAAACCCTTCCAACGCCTTCAATATTCTCGCGAGTGGTAACGTCGTCGAGGATTGGACCTAACGGCTGCCAATTTCCAGATACGGATCGCTGTCCTGAATAATTCTTCAGAGCTGTCCACAACTCCAAGGTCTCTCTTCCATTTAAAATTTTCCCGTTTTCATCGGCATGCGTTTCCATTAACCATTTGAAACGTTCGAGTGGCTTATAGCCTTGCCCGCGCTGCGTTGGGCGCTCGGGCCAAGCAGAATTCATTTCCGAAATAAAATCAAATACAGAAATATCGCTGCGCATGAAATCGGTCCACATGGGATGTTCTTGCGCCAAAAGGCTCAAAGTTAAAGAGCTCGAAATGACTAAGGAGAGTATGCGTTTCATCATAACTACAAGAATACGTCACAAATAAATTCACACCATAAAAAAAGGGCTCCGAAGAGCCCTTTTCATTCAAATAATATTGAATTAGTGTTTTGCCAAATAATCGGCAACACCTTCGTGATTTGCTTTCATACCTTCGCTTCCTTTTGACCAGTTTGCAGGACAAACTTCTCCGTTCTCTTCGAAGAACTGAAGAGCATCTACCATGCGCAGTGCTTCGTCAACATTTCTTCCCAATGGGAAGTTGTTGATCAATTGGTGCATAACAACACCATTCTTGTCAATCAAGAACAATCCGCGGTAAGCAATCATTGGTCCGTTAGCAACTAAGTTACCTTCTGAATCGTAATCATACTCTCCGGCTAAAACACCGTAGGTATCAGAAATAGTTTTTGAAACGTCAGCAACAATAGGATAAGTGATTCCTTTGATGCCACCCGCTTTCTTTTCCATTTGCAACCAACCCCAGTGACTTTCTTCCGTATCTGTAGAACATGCAACTACTGCGCAATTTCGCGATTCGAATTCTGCTAATTTTTCTTGAAATGCATGCAATTCAGTTGGACAAACGAATGTGAAATCTTTTGGGTAGAAGAAGAACACAACATGTTTCTTTCCGATGAACTGATCCAATGAAAAATCACTCACTACGGTTCCTCCGTTAGTGATTGCTCCTGCCTTAAATGAAGGCGCTTTTTTTCCGACTAATGATGACATAAAATTTATTTTTTGCAAAGTTAACACCTTCGAAGGGTGAATGTTCACCTCTCTATTAATTATTCATTTCTTTTTGAAAAGACCGAGCCAAATACACCCAAGCCAAAACAAAGAACACTCCGCCTATGGGAGTTATGGGACCTGCGATCTGCTTCAACAAGTGTGGCAATGAGTCGGAAAACGTCAATAAATAAAGCGAACCCGAAAACCCGATGATACCGGAAAAAAACAAGATTCTCAATCTCTTCAAAGACTTCTCGCTTTTCAAGAGAAACGCACTGATCAATATTCCAAGTGAATGAATAACTTGATAATACACGCCTTTGTTAAAAATCTCGACGCTGTATTCAGAAACCATCGATTTCAAACCGTGAGCACCAAAAGCACCAAGAAGGACAGCTAGTGCCATCGAATATGCACCAATTAATACAGAATTCTTCATAATTTGTATATTTAATCTGAAACAAAAAATCACAAAGCGAATTTGCGATGTATTTTTACATTTCCTATTAAACTTCTAGCTCATTAGAATATATATATCCATATTGCTTCTTACTTTTTGCATAGGAAATCTCTATGCCCAAAAGCCAATAGATGAAAAAACACTTGCTGCTGAAGCCAATGTTTTTTTTGAGGAAGCCAATTATGTACAAGCATATGCAAAATATTCTCAGTTGGTTTCATTGTACGGAAGCAATCCAATGTATGCCTTCAGACTAGGTGCAGCAGGTGTTTACGCAACCACAGACCGCGACAAGAGTATTTTCTTTATGAAAGATGGTGTTCGAAGAGGCTATACCGAACCCGAAACGCATTACTATCTCGCAAGAGCATATCACCTCAGCTATAACTTCAAGGAAGCATTAACGGAATATGAAAAATTTGAAACAACCGCTGAAAAGAAGCAACTGAACAAGTCTGACTGCAAGGCTCAAAAATTATCTGCAGAATCAGGATTGAACCTCATGAATAGCATCAAAGATGTTCAAGTACTTGAGAAAACCGAGGCGGAAAAATCCAGTTTCTATCGGTACATGAACATTGACCCTTCCATTGGGAAAATTATTTCAACACCGGCGGAATTACTTTCAAAACTTGACCTCAAATCAAAAGAAGAACATGTCTTCTTCCTTCCGAACAATGGAAAGAAAATATTCTTTTCAAGTAAAGGAAAAGATGGTTTGACAGGAAAAGATATCTACATGACCTCGCGTCAGAACGGAACCTTCACTCCACCAGTTAAATTGAAGAGCACCGTGAATACGGAGTTCGATGAAGACTTCGCATTTATGCATCCGAATGGGAGCACCTTGTATTTCGCTTCGAAAGGACATGGAAGCATGGGTGGGTACGATATCTTCCGATGTGAATGGGATGCGGCAATTAATGATTTCGGTCCGGCGATAAATATGGATTTCGCTATTAATACTCCCGACGACGACCTTTTCTTTATAACCGACTCGCTAAACACGACAGCTTATTTCGCAAGCAGCCGATTAACTTCTCCAGACAAACTCTATGTCTATCGCGTCTTTGTAAATGGAATTCCAATGAACATTACCTACCTTAAAGGTGAGTTCATTTCTCGTGTAGACGCAACGCAAACAGAAGCAAAAATTCAAGTGTTCGATGATTTAACGAATAGAAAAATCATGGACACTCAAGCGCGCGAAAGCAATGGACAATACCTTCTGTTCATTCCTACCGCAGGAAACTATACATATAAAATTCAACCTCCCGGAAGCCCGCAAATTCATGAAGTTCTTGTAAAAATCCCACCTTCTGACGGATCACGCGTTTTTCGTCAAGAAATAGTCTACACGAAAACAGACGGACGTGAAAAAGTCGAGGTAAAAAACTATTGGAACGATCCATTGAACGACAACGTTGAAGACCTTCAACGCCAAATGCTTTTGGCAAAATCACAACTCGATGTAAACGCTACCGTGGATCAGTCGGCTTTCACGGCAACAAACACTTCCGGTTCGAATACTCCAGGAGGAAGTAATTCAAATATCTCTGCACCAAGCCAGCGTATTGAAATAGACACTGTGCTTTCTTCACAAGAAAAATCCATCGCGCTCTTGACCCGCGAAATTGAGCTGGCAGAGCAAGTTTCAAAATCACTTCTTCAGTTTGTGCAGCAAACCCTTTCAGAAACGGATGAAGCATATGAAGAATTTCAAACGGTTCGCTTTGAAAAACCAGAATCGCTAGCAGACAGCGCGAAATTAAAAGAAGCCAAAAACAACATGATTGCAACAAAAGACAGAAGTGTTGCAGCCATCGCGGCCTATGAAATTTCCAAAAATAGAGAGAACGAGCTTCGTGAAAAACTGAATGGTGTTCAACTAACGAATAAACAAATAAAAGAATCTCTTGCAAAGAAAGACTCTCCTATGGCTGCCTATCTAGTAAACGACTACGTAGCTAAAAACCCAAAGAGCGAGCAAGGAACGGCTACTGAGATCGAGATCACTTGGAAGTCGGAAGAAGCAAAAACGAAAGTAAATGAAAACAAAGCAAAACGCGACGATTCTCAATTACGCATTAATACCAAAACAAAAGACCTTGAGGAATTAGAAGCAAAAGCTAACGCTGTTAGTAAGCAAATGGCTGCTACAAAAAAGAAAAAAGACATTGAAACATTAGGAAATGAGTTGAATGTTCTAGAAACTGAATACACTGCCGTTCAAGAAGAAATAGAAGCTGAAAAAGAAAACCTTCGCACGCGAGAATTGAATCTTCAAGAGTCTATCACATTAATGAAATTGCTTCAAGATTTAGAAAACAAAAAGCAACCGGAAGTAAAACCTGAATACAAAAATTTAAACAACACCGTTAATGTAGAATCATTAAAATCTGAAATTACTGAATCTAAGAACCGTGTTTCAACTGCCCTCGAAAATTCTCATTACGAGAATCCTTCCTTAGCAAATAACTCAGCTTCTTCCAACAACGATGGTTCAAACAACGCCAGTTCCAACAACGCGAGTTCAAACAACGCCAGTTCTAACAACACTAGTTCCAACAACACTAGTTCCAACAACGCTAGTTCCAACAACGCTGGTTCAAACAACGCTAGTTCAAACAACACTAGTTCAAACAACACTAGTTCAAACAACACTAGTTCCAACAACGCTGGTTCAAACAACGCTAGTTCAAACAACAATAGTTCCAACAACGCTGGTTCAAACAACACTAGTTCCAACAACGCGAGTTCCAACAACGCGAGTTCCAACAACGCTAGTTCTAACAACCCTAGTTCAAACAACGCCAGTTCCAACAACGCAAGTTCTAACAACGCGAGTTCCAACAACGCGAGTTCAAACAACGCTAGTTCAAACAACGCTAGTTCCAACAACGCGAGTTCAAAAACCTTCACTCCTGCAGAAGAAATCATTTTAAATAGTCCTGGACAAAACAATTATCGCGACGAACAAATATTGGCAGAACTTAAAAACGCTGATATTGAAATTTCTAATCGTGCTGAATTAGAAAAGATTTATTCTGAATTAGTCGCTATTGAATCACAGATTAAATCGACAAGCCTAACTGCAGAAGTTAAAGCACAACTTACTTCACGCCGAAAGCAATTGATCTTTGAAAAGATGCAGGAGGAAGACAAAAACTCTCTGCTAATTACCGAACATAATTCAAACTTACTCATTGATTTGCAAGCGGCCTGGAAGAAGAATACAGTGCCAGCTAATAGCCTTGCTTCGCCTGCCGATAAAAAGGCTTTTGAAGACACACAAGCATCCATGAAAGAGGCCAGTTCTTTGCGTGCCGCTGCTAAAACCGAAACTGACATCTTCGAGCGATATGCTAAAAATGCTCGCGCATTTGTATTGGAACGAAATGCAAAAAATGAACTTCAATTCTTAGTTGAAAAAACCACCCCTTCAACAAACAACGCCAGTTCAAACAACGCTAGTTCAAACAACGCCAGTTCCAACAACGCGAGTTCTAACAACGCGAGTTCTAACAACGCGAGTTCCAACAACGCGAGTTCCAACAACGCGAATTCAAACAACGCGAGTTCAAACAACGCCAGTTCCAACAACGCTAGTTCAAACAACGCTAGTTCCAACAACGCTAGTTCCAACAACGCTAGTTCCAACAACGCTAGTTCAAACAACGCTAGTTCAAACAACGCTAGTTCAAACAACGCTAGTTCAAACAACGCCAGTTCAAACAACGCCAGTTCAAACAACGCCAGTTCCAACAACGCGAGTTCTAACAACGCGAGTTCCAACAACGCTAGTTCAAACAACGCGAGTTCCAACAACGCGAGTTCCAACAACGCGAGTTCCAACAACGCTAGTTCCAACAACGCTAGTTCCAACAACGCTAGTTCCAACAACGCCAGTTCTTTCACCACTATACCTGAGATTATAAAAGCGACATTGTACCAAAGACAAACCGCCTCAGTATATAGCGATACGAATCCGATTCCAATTGGACTGCCCCTTCCAGAGGGTTCATTCTATACTATTCAAGTAGGAGCGTTTCGTTTGCCCGTGGCGAACAATACCTTCAGTCAATTTGCTCCTGTTTATGCCGAGCGCCAGACCAATGGATTCATTCGCTACAGCACCGGATTTTTCACTTCTTACACAGAAGCCATTCAAGCTCGAAATGAAATCCGACAAATGGGATATGCCGATGCGTTCATTGTTGCATACAAAAATCGCGAGCGCGTGCGCTACAGTGAGTTAATGACCGTCGCCGAGCGAAACTCGACAAGTAGCGGAACAACTATACCTCCTTCGAACCCTACTCCTATTGTACCTGCTGTGCCAAAAGTAGATATTAGCTACTACTCTGACCCTTTAGCTGTCCCTGCCAACATTATTGAAAAAACGCAGGGCGTATTCTTCACGGTACAGGTTGGTGTTTACGGAAAACCATCAAGAAACACGATACTAAACACATATTCAGATCTGCATGTAGAAAAACTTCCAAACGGACAAATTCGATACACCAGTGGTAAATTCCAAACCATTGCGGAAGTCATTAAGCAGCGTGATTTCTGCAGAGCCAATGGAATTCCAGATGCATTTATAACTGCTTACAAAGACGGTAAACGCATTTCAGTTCCCGAAGGAAAAAAGGAATTGGGAATTCAATAAATCGAAAGTAAAATCCTTTTGACAGAATCGAATTACAAATTCTCGACTTAACTTTGAGCTAACAAACTTTTTCATGAAAAAACACATTTTACTGTTGAGCTTGATTGTTGCTCCTTTTCTAGGAAAGACTCAACTTCAATTGAATGAAATACTCGCATCGAACGATACCAATCAAATGGATGAATTTTTCGAATTCGACGATTGGATTGAAATCTATAACCCAGGTGGAATTATAAATTTAGCTGGATATTACTTATCAGATGATCCACTTAATCTCATCAAGCATCAAATACCTGCAACGGATCCTGGCGCGACAACAATGCTTCCTGGAAGTTTCAAAGTGTTTTTCGCAGACAATGATAATTTGACTCAAGGTGCTCTTCACACGAACTTCACATTAAGTGGTAATGGCGAAACCGTCTTTTTAACTGCGCCCGATGGAGTTACCATAATCGATCAAATCAACTATCCTGAAATGGCTACGGACATTAGTTATGGTCGGGCCTGCGAAGCTTGCACAACCTGGCAATATTTCAATAGTGTAACCTATTCTGCTCCTAACCTCGAACAAACCGCTATAGCACAATTACTGTTTATTAATGAGGTTCAACCGGAAAACACCGGTATTTATCACGATCCTGAATTTGAATATGACCCATGGATTGAGATATACAATCCTAACACATTTCAAGTAAACGTTGGCGGATATTTCCTAAGCGTAAATGGAACTCCCTCACAATGGCTTATTCCAACGAACGAACCTTTCAATACTGTTATCCCACCAAATAGCTTCAAAGTTTTCTGGTGCGATAACGATTTAGCTTTTGGAGCTTCACACGCGAATCTCGTATTGAATCCAAACGGTGGAACTGCTGCGCTTACTGGACCCGATGGCACAACACCTGTAAGCACATTAACGTGGGGAACTCTTTCACCCGGACAAAGCGCGGGCTGCTCTACAGACGGATCGCCTAATATTATAACATTCAACGTTTCAACACCAATTAATAGCAATTCGCTCGTCTTTATTACTCCAGAACCTGTGGTTATAAATGAAGTAATGGCCAATAACTTGCTAACCTTCACAGATAACTTCGCTCAGTTTGAAGACTGGGTTGAAATATACAATCCTCTTCCTTATGCGGTAAATCTTGGAGGATATTTCATGAGCGACAATAGTAACAATCCTAGAAAATGGCAAATCCCTACAACCTTCTCAGACAGTGTAACAGTACCAGCTATGGGTTGGCTTACATTCTTTGCAGATGGTGATATGTCACAAGGGGTTCGTCACTGTAAATTTAGCCTCGATAACAACACTGAATTCGTTGGCCTATATAGCCCCGACGGATTAACTCGAGTAGATGAAATTGTATGGGCACATATGGGGGCAGACACAAGCCTGGGCCGCCATACCGACGGCAGTGCTGATTGGATTAACTTCATTGTCACTACACCAGACTTCTCGAACAACCTAGGAGTTATAAGTGTTCAAGAAATGAATGCTTCAAAACATTTCTTCACACTTTACCCAAATCCAACAAGAGGAATTGTTCAATGCTCTAAGAAAAGCAATGTCCGCGTTTATTCAACCCAAGGAAATCTTGTAGAGGCGTTGAACGACGTTTGGCAAATCAATTTTAGCAACTACGGTGCTGGAATTTACATTGTAACGGATGAGGAAGGAAATAAACTACGAGTGATTAAAGAATAATAATCAATTATTCAACTCCCATGTATTTATGAATTTGAAGACCCACACGCCAGTGTGGGTTTTTTAATACCCAATCGAAAATGAGCGGAAGACTCTCTTCACGCTTTTCCCATTCCGGTTGCATGAACCACTGCGCATTCTCGTTCATGCGTGCAGCCATTTCATGCGACCAAGCCAAATCTGTTTTGTGAAAAATGACAACCTTTAATTCATTCGACAACTGAAAATATTCTTCAAGTGGGGATTTAAACTTCTTCGGCGAGAAAGTTATCCAATCGAACAGCCCTGTCAATTTTTGAGTGCCACTGGTTTCCAAATGAACCCTCAAACCTGCGTTGCGCAAGGCTTCCGTAAGCGGAGCAAGATCATGTAAGGTGGGTTCACCTCCGGTTACAATAACCACCTTCACCCCACTTCCTAATGCCGCCTCTACCAAGGTATCTAAGGAAATAAGCGGGTGTTTTTCTTTGTCCCAACTTTCCTTTACGTCGCACCATACACAACCGACGTCGCATCCAGCCAACCGAATAAAAAAACTTGGGACACCAGTATAAACTCCTTCACCTTGAACACTCGTGAAGGTTTCCATGACTGGATATTTCACTTCAGAAATCACGCTTTAATTTTTCCAATTAAATCGTAATGCTCAGCGCGCACTATTTCAATATCCGCAAAATCTCCAACGCGCAAATAACCTTCAGACTTCGGAACTACAACTTCATTGTCCACTTCCGGAGAATCAAACTCGGTGCGACCAATGTAATAATCCCCTTCCATTTTATCTATCAATACCTTAAAGGTCTTACCCACTTTCGCTTCGTTCAATTCTAATGAAATGTGCGATTGCACCTCCATAATCTCATCGGCACGCTTCTTTTTCGTTTTCGCAGAAACATCATCATTCAAAACAAAAGCAGAAGTATTCTCTTCATGACTGTAGGTAAACACCCCTAACCGTTCGAAGCGTGATTGTTCGATCCACTTCAACAGTTCTTTGTGATCAGCGGCAGTTTCTCCGGGGAATCCGGTAATCAAAGTCGTTCGAATGGCAATATCTGGCACCTTCATACGAATGTCTTGGATAAGCGCATCTGTCTTTTCACGCGTAATACCTCGCTTCATGGCCTGCAACATTTTTGTTGTTCCATGCTGAAGAGGCATGTCTAAATAATTACATATGTTATCGCGTTCGTTCATCACATCTAGCACATCCATTGGAAAACCGCTTGGAAATGCATACTGTAAACGAATCCAATCGATTCCTTCCACATCGGAAAGACGTTTTAACAATTCTGAAAGAGTTCTTTTCTTTTCAATATCTAAACCGTAGAAGGTAAGATCTTGAGCTATAAGCACCAGCTCTTTCGTTCCATTAGCCGCCAAAGATTTCGCGTTCTTGACCAACTGTTCCATAGGGGTGCTCACGTGCTTTCCGCGCATAAGTGGTATGGCACAAAATGAACAAGGACGATCACATCCTTCGGCAATTTTAAAATAGGCGAAATGACTAGGTGTAGTCAACAAGCGCTCACCCACCAATTCTGTTTTATAATCGGCCTTTAATGTCTTTAATAAGCGAGGCAGGTCGCGTGTTCCGAAGAACGCATCAACTTCCGGAATATCTTTTTCTAATTCAGGCTTGTAACGTTCGCTCAAACATCCCGTCACATATAGTTTCGAAACATTTCCTTTTTCCTTCTCCTTTGCCCAGGCCAAGATGGTATTAATGCTTTCTTCTTTGGCGTTGTCTATAAAACCGCAGGTATTTATGATTACGATTTCAGAATCTGTTTCTTCCGATTCATGCTCGACATCGAAAGCGTTGGCCTTCAATTGCGCCATCATAACTTCAGAATCGAAAATATTCTTAGCGCATCCTAAGGTTACTACGTTCACCTTGTTTTTCTTGAGGGTCTTCGTTTTCATTACTTTGATTTTCCTGCGAATAAACTATCTACAAATTCAAATCTATTGAAGACCTGAAGATCACCGGCTTGCTCTCCTACACCAATAAAGCGAACAGGTATATTGAATTGATCTGAAATTCCTATGACAACACCACCTTTGGCTGTCCCGTCAATTTTAGTAATGGCCAAAGAAGAGACTTCTGTCGCAGCCGTAAACTGCTTCGCTTGCTCGAAAGCATTCTGTCCGGTTGAACCGTCTAGAACAAGCATTACATCGTGAGGCGCATTCGGAATAACCTTTTGCATGACACGCTTGATTTTCGAAAGCTCGTTCATCAAACCAACCTTGTTATGCAATCGTCCTGCTGTATCAATGATCACAACATCGGCATTTTTAGAAACCGCGGACTGAAGGGTATCAAACGCCACAGCAGCAGGATCGGCATTCATGGCTTGCGCCACTATCTCCACATTGGCACGCTCGGCCCAAATTTTCAACTGATCAATGGCTGCTGCGCGAAACGTATCTGCCGCACCCAACACCACTTTTTTCCCTTGTTGCTGAAGCTGGTAAGCCATCTTACCAATGGTGGTAGTCTTTCCAACACCATTCACCCCGACAACCATTATTACATATGGCATTCCATCTGCAGCTGGAATAAAAATCTCTTCGCTTTCTTCTCCTTCATGACCAACAAGCATCTGAGCAATTTCGTCGCGCAACACCTGATTCAACTGATCGGTTGGCATAGACTTCTCTTTACGCACACGTTCTTGAATACGCTTAATGATTTTCTCTGTGGTATCGATACCAACGTCTGATGTGATTAGAATTTCTTCCAACTCATCTAACATCTCATCGTCTACGTGCGCTTTGCCTGTAATAATACGAGCTAGCTTCCCGAAAATACCTTCACGGGTGCGTTCAAGACCAAGATCTAACTTGTCTTTTTTTTCTTTCGAAAAGAGGCGTTTGAAGAAACTCATAGTTTAGGTCTAAAATAAAAAAAAGGCCTTTCCAAAGGAAAAGCCTTTTAAAGTATTTCTAACAGCGATTAGCCTTTAGCAAACCACTCGCCGATTTTATCGTTGTGAACAATCTCTTCCTTGAAGGAATAAGCGCCTGACTTCGCAGACTTCACCATCTTAATAACTTTGGTGTGGTTCTTACCACCACCTGTTTGCAGGGTTGCAACTACTTTCTTTGCCATGACTTAAGCTTATTTGATTTCTTTATGAACCGTCATTCTCTTCAAAATCGGGTTGAATTTTTTCTTCTCTAAGCGCTCAGGCGTATTCTTCCTGTTCTTAGTAGTGATGTAACGGCTTGTGCCGGGTTTGCCAGACTCTTTGTGTTCTGTGCACTCCATTATAACTTGTATTCTATTACCTTTCTTAGCCATTGTTGCAGAAATTGGACGGCAAATATACGTAGAATATTGAGAATTGCAACATTGCTATTCATTTTTTTCGACTATTCCCAGATGAACCTCATTGAATAGCCACAAATCTATGTTAATAAGACACTACAACCCTTGCTTTTTCTGTTGTTCTACTGAATAATTTCACACATCCATACATCTGTACATTTTGGCTAAAAAAACAAAAGGCGATATCGACACTTCCGCCGAATTTGAAGATAGAAACGAACATTTGAATCGCGACGTCCGCTCTATGCGCATTGTTGGACTTGCCATTCTCTTGTTTTCAGCATTTACGGCACTCGCCTGTTTTTCATATTTGTTTTCGGGTGCCCACGATCAACAACTTTTCGTTGGAAGCGGCGGCTTAAACGAGTCTTTTCACAACTGGATGGGAGGGCTCGGTGCTCGTTGGGCTCATGCACTCATGTTTCATTTTGCCGGAATTGCAGCGCTTTGCATTCCGCTTTTAACCTTTCTTGTCGGCATGCGCATGCTAACAGGAAAACACCTCCTTCCATTTTTAAAAACGTTGCGTGTGAGCGTGGGCGTTATGCTCTTTCTTCCCTTAGCCATCGGGTTCTTCGCTCACCGAACCAACCCCATTCCTTTTGATCATATTGAAATTATTATTAACGGATTATTCGTTGGCGGATACGGAGTTGTAGCAACACATTTTTGTGTTTCCCATTTGGGCTGGATGGGAACATTGCTCGGAATCCTCTTCGTTGTTTTGGTGTTTTTCATTGTAAATTTCAATCATCACGTAGATACCTTCATTGCCCGATTAGGCGTGCTTTTCAGATCAAAGCCGAAGGCAGACAAACCTAGAATTATCGAAGAGGAGGAAGAGGAAGAAGAAGCACCCTTTCAACCTTCCGTAAATACGGAACAAACCACCATTGAAGTAAAGGCTGAAGCCATTCCGAGCTACACTCCCGAACCCGATCCTGAACCGGAAGTCTATGAAGTTATTTCCGACGAAGACATTCCCTCTTCAACCCCAACAGCAAGTTTCGACTTTGAAAATCCGTTAAATCCGCAGCCAACTTTTGAATTAATTCAGGAAGAGGAAGAAGAAAAAAAAACGACGGATGAATTTGAACTAAGCCCCGTTTCTTCGGGAGGCTCAACCATCTTTGAAGACGACGACATGGGAGATCTCGGAATTGAAATCGCTCCCGTCGTGCAAGCTGAAGAGCTCAGTTCCGATGAAATTGAGAGCACTGAATTCGGTGAGTACGACCCTAAGCTTGACCTTTCGCGCTACCAACTTCCGTCCATTGATCTCTTACAGAACTATGGCGGAAATGGACCTCAGATTTCGAAAGAGGAACTAGAAGAAAACAAAAACCGAATCATAGAAACGCTCAATCATTATAAGATTGAAATTGCGAAAATCAAAGCCACTATCGGACCAACCGTAACGCTATACGAAATTGTTCCTGCACCGGGAGTTCGTATTTCGAAAATTAAAAGTTTGGAAGACGATATTGCGCTTTCACTTGCGGCTCTTGGCATTCGTATCATTGCGCCTATTCCTGGAAAAGGAACAATAGGTATTGAAGTTCCGAACAGCAGACCCGATGTGGTTTCCATGCGCTCGTTAATAGCGAGCGATAAGTTTCAGAATGCAGATATGGAACTGCCCTTGGTATTGGGAAAAACAATTTCCAACGATATTTTCGTTACCGACTTGACCAAGATGCCGCACTTACTTATGGCTGGTGCTACCGGACAAGGTAAGTCTGTTGGACTGAATGCAATCTTGGTGTCTCTGCTCTACCGCAAGCACCCTTCACAAGTGAAATTTGTGTTGGTTGACCCGAAGAAAGTTGAACTTACCCTTTTCAATAAAATTGAACGACATTTTTTGGCGAAACTCCCCGACGAAGCAGAAGCCATTATTACCGACACAAGCAAAGCTGTAAAGACTTTGAATTCATTGTGTGTTGAAATGGACGAACGCTACGAACTGCTGAAAACAGCGGAGTGCAGAACCATTAAAGAGTACAACGCGAAATTCATTTCAAGAAAATTAAATCCGAACAACGGTCATCGCTACCTTCCATACATTGTATTGGTAGTGGATGAGTTTGCCGATTTAATTATGACGGCTGGCCGCGAAGTGGAAACGCCTATCGCGCGCCTCGCGCAGTTGGCGAGAGCCATTGGAATTCACTTGATCATTGCAACGCAGCGTCCTTCCGTAAACATTATTACCGGAACAATCAAAGCTAACTTCCCTGCACGCATAGCCTTCCGCGTAACGTCTAAGATAGACTCGCGCACCATTCTCGATGCTGGAGGAGCAGACCAATTAATTGGACGGGGAGATATGCTCTTGAGTACAGGGAATGATTTGATTCGTTTGCAGTGCGGATTCGTTGACACACCTGAGGTTCAGGCCATAACCGAATTCATTGGAAGTCAACAGGGTTACGCTCATGCTTTTCATCTTCCTGAAGTTGCTGACGAAAATTCAATGGAAATTGGTAATTTTGACAACTCGGAACGCGATTCATTGTTCGAAGAAGCAGCGAAGGTCATTGTGTTAAGTCAACAAGGATCAGCCTCTCTTCTTCAACGCAAACTGAAATTGGGCTATAACCGTGCAGGCCGATTGATTGATCAATTGGAAGCTGCCGGACTTATTGGCCCTTTTGAAGGAAGTAAGGCTCGGAAGGTATTAGTACCCGATGAGATCGCTTTGGAACAGTTCTTGAAAAACCTGCGTGATTAATAAAAAAACAAAATGAAAAATCTATTTCTAACGTTCGCACTTCTTGCAACGTTTTCTCTTCAAGCACAGACCTCTAAAGAAATATTAGATAAGCTCTCAAACAAAGCAAAATCGTGGGCAACCACCTCATCAGACTTCAGCTCTGAATTAAGCAATCCTAAAACTGGAAAAGTAACCAAGCAAAATGGTACTGTAAAAGTGAAAGGAAAAAAATACCAACTCGCTCTTCCAGATTATTCTGTTTACTGCGACGGAGCAACGGTATGGACTTACAACAAAAAATCAAATTCTTGTTCAATCGACAACCTAGCCGATGTAAAAGACGGTGGATTCGACCCTTCTGAAATGTATACCATTTGGAACAAAGACTTCAAACATGAAATGAAAAACGCCAACGCGACCATTGACGGCGTTGCTTGTTACGAAATCGCCCTTTACCCTTTGAATCCAAAATCGAAATCATTTCACACCGTTACCTTGTTTGTCGACAAAGCGAAAATGGAATTGGTAAAGGTGAATGTTAAGACACGCGAGAACGCTGATGTTACCTATAAAATTAGAAACTTTAAAGCAAACCCTGCGATTGGCGAAGGTGACTTCAAATTCAATCAAGCAGGATTCCCAGGCGTGAAGATGGTGGATAACCGCTTGTAAGCGGATGACCCTACGCGATGGGGGATCTTAGAATATTCAATGTGTGTTCTTCAGCAGAATTGGGTTCGACTTGAAAGTCGTATTCCCAAGATGCGAATTTTGGAAGACTCATGAGAATACTTTCTGTTCTTCCTCCGGTTTGAAGTCCGAAGAGCGTTCCTTTATCACAAACCAAATTAAATTCAACATATCGGCCTCTACGAAGCAATTGCCATTGCTTCTGCTGCTCGGTAAATTCCAAATTCATGTTAGCCTCTACAATGGGTAAATAGGCCTTATTGAACGTGTGGCCAACGGCATTGTTAAACGCCCAAAGTTCTTCCATTGATTTCTTTTCGGAAGGTTTTTGATAGTCGTAAAATATACCGCCGACTCCGCGGGTTTCTTGTCTGTGTGGAATGAAGAAATACTGGTCAGCCCACAATTTAAACTCCTCATGATTCATTTCATGAGCGTCACAAACACTTTTCATTTCACCATGAAAAAAATCGCGCTGTTCTTGGTTGACATATATTGGAGTTAAATCTATTCCTCCGCCAATCCATTGATCTCCCGCATCACTTTCAAAGTATCGAACGTTCATATGAACGATTGGAACATGCGGAGAAAAAGGATGAATCACGAGAGAGACACCCGTTGCGAAAAAAGTCTTGGCATTAGCGTGCATACGATCTTTCATCATCGGAGGAATAGGTCCTGTGACAGCAGAAAAATTTACTCCGCCTTTTTCAATCAAGGATCCATTCATCACCCGCGTTCTGCCGCCACCACCGCCTGTATGTTTCCAAATATCTTCTCGAAAATCGGACCCGTCAAACGTTTCTAGAGCAGCACAAATGCTGTCTTGAATTTCGAGTAAATCGGCTACAACCTTTTGCTGAAAAGGTGTTAAACTTATTTCGAGTTGTCCTTCAATCCCCATTTTCCATTCATTTTTTGAATCACATTTACATAAGCATTTTCATAGCCCGACTCAGGTCCTGTTTTAAAAAATTCAAAGCCCAAAGCAATCAAACCCTTTTGATCTATTTCATTCAAATGATTACCTACATCCGTCCCAAAAAGTTGAAGTCCCGTTCCGTAATACAACACTATGTCATGCATAATAGCAGAGAACTCATCGGGTTCAGACTGAAATTCTTTTCGGTAAGCAGCTATCCATTTCAGATTGTCTAAATTGTAATAATCTAACATGATGCTCTTCGTTGCCACATTCTTCGCACCTTGCTTTGCGCGACCTGAACTTACATTCGGATCTCCACCTACGAAACTCACATCTAAACCGGTTAATGCGGTGGTCAAAGCGGTACCCGTTTTCTCATCGGAAGTCATGTCAAGCACCACAACATGTCTATTTGCATTTTTAATGAATTCAAACAAACTCACACAATTCTGAGAAACATCAAAAGAAACAAGCGAGTCACCTCCCTCGGCAATTAAACCACTTACAGCAGCTTCACTTGAAAAATCATCTTTGCCTTTCGCATACGCACCCACAATGAGCGAGTTTGGAAATTGTTGTTTGGCATATCCTGACAAATAATACCATTGAGAATTGCTTCCTGGATAAGCCTTGCTCATGTGATCAGATGACAATAAGATCTTATTACTCATTTTCACAGGCACAACCAAATGAGAATTCCGTGAAGACACCCACTTCGCTACTTCTTGAATTGCATCTTTAAATAACGGACCTATTACCACATCTGCGCTCACTTCTTCACAGCGACTGACTCCGCGTTTGCCTGACTCCACGCTACTTCCAACATCAAACAAGTATATCTTTGCCTTTACATTTCTTTTTTGTAATTCTTCTTGCGCCATCATTGCCCCACGATACATATTAATGGCGACATTCCTCAACTTTACAGAACGTTCATCTAAAGAATCGTTACTCATTTTGTAGGTAGAAAAAGGCAAAAGCAAGGCAATAGAATAAACATCTTTTTTCACAGCAACAGCAACTGGTAAACTGTCTGACTTATTCTCGATAACACCAATGGGATCATAGGTTGGAGAAGTCTCTACAATCTCAGCTTGAATGGGCTTCACTGAACTTGGAAGACAAAGATGCTCGCCTAATTTAACAGTGGTAACTAAACCTGGATTTAGCGTTTGAATTTCTGAAATCGTTAATCCGTATTTACGTGAAATGCTATAGAGCGTCTCGCCTGAAGAAACCACATGATAGTTTGCACAACGCTGCGCAAAACCCGAAGTGGCAGCAAATACCAATAGAAAAAATATTACATTTTTTTTCATTGAAATAAAGGTAACAAATTTTATTCCCATTCAATGGTTGCTGGAGGCTTGCTGCTAATATCGTATACCACGCGGTTCACACCTTTCACTTTATTGATGATATCGTTACTCACTTTCGCTAGGAATTCATAAGGCAAATGCGCCCAGTCTGCGGTCATACCGTCGGTGCTCGTTACTGCGCGCAACGCAACTGCATTCTCATACGTGCGCTCATCGCCCATAACGCCTACACTCTGCACAGGAAGTAGGATTGCGCCTGCTTGCCACACTTCGTCGTAGAGATTCGCTTCTTTCAATCCGTTGATCCAAACGGCATCTACTTCTTGAAGCACGCGCACTTTTTCACGCGTGATGTCTCCTAAAATGCGAATACCTAATCCTGGACCTGGGAACGGATGGCGCGATAAAATTGCATTTGGAATTTCAAGCTCGCGCCCTACCCTTCTTACTTCGTCTTTGAACAACAAGCGAAGCGGTTCAACCAACGAAAGCTGCATGTAATCTGGAAGTCCACCTACGTTGTGGTGACTCTTGATTGTTTGCGAAGGACCTCCGGAAACAGAAACCGATTCAATCACATCTGGATAGATGGTTCCTTGTCCGAGCCATTTCGCTCCTTCCACCAATTTACTTTCGGCATCGAATACATCGATGAATGTTTTTCCGATTGCTTTTCTCTTCGCCTCTGGATCTGATAACCCTTTCAATGCGTCGTAAAACAATTCACTCGCATCGACACCCTTCACGTTCAAACCTAAATGCAAGTAGCTATCTAAAACGCTTTCGTATTCGTCTTTGCGAAGCAATCCGTTATTCACGAAAATGCAATATAAATTTTTTCCAATGGCTTTGTGAATAAGCACTGCAGCAACGCTGCTGTCTACGCCGCCGCTTAGACCAAGGATAACTTTATCGTCTCCTAATTTAACTTTCAGATCGGCAATGGTTTCGTCGGCAAAGGAAGCCGGCGTCCAGTCTTGTTTGCATCCGCATACATCAACAACGAAGTTCTTCAACATGATTCCACCGTCTGTTGAGTGGAACACTTCCGGATGAAATTGCACTCCGAAAACCGGACGGTCTTTGAAGGCGTATCCTGCAACTTTAACGTTCTCTGTGCTGCAGATGATATCCATGTTTTCGCCCAGACCCGTAATGGTATCTCCGTGCGACATCCAAACTTGTGAATTATCTGGAATGCCTTGAAATAAAACATGATTCGCTTGGTGACTAATTAAATTCGCGCGACCGTATTCACGGTGCGTGCTGCGCTCAACTTTCCCTCCGTTCAGTTGCGCCATGAGTTGTGCTCCGTAGCAAATTCCAAGCATTGGAAGATTCGGATTAATATCGAAAACCGGAGGTAGCGGAGCGCCTTCTTGGTGAACACTGTATGGACTTCCAGAAAGAATAACACCCACACAATTTTCAGGGATTGAAGTTACCTTGTTCCAAGGCTTGATTTCACAGTAAACGTTGTGCTCGCGCAATCGACGCGCAATAAGCTGAGTGACTTGCGAACCGAAGTCGAGGATAAGAACTAATTGATGCATGCGCGCAAATTTACGATGTAAATTTGTTGTCATGGAAGAATTATTACCGTTGTTGAACAACTACAAGTTAGTCTTGGGATCGGGCTCACCACGAAGAAAGGAATTGTTAGCTGGAATGGGTCTGACGTTTGAAGTTCGGGTGTCCGATGTCGACGAAAGCATTGATCCTTCTTGGCCGCTGGTTGAAGTGGCGCAGCACTTAGCTGAACGGAAAGCAGAAGCGCTGTTGAAAACGGCTGAGCACAATGAATTGGTAATTACGGCAGACACGGTGGTTCATGTTGAAGGGGTATTGTTAAATAAACCTGCAGACTTCGAAGAAGCATTAAGTATGCTGAAGCAATTGAGTGGAAAGAGTCATGAAGTGTATACGGGTGTGTGCATCGCAACTTCCACATGGAAGCATTCGTTCACCGATTGCACGCGGGTCACATTCGCCGAGATGAGTGAAACAGAGCTGCGTTATTATATTGAACACTACACGCCCTTTGATAAAGCTGGAAGTTACGGCGCCCAAGATTTTATTGGTTTGGTTGGAATAGTGAATTTGGAAGGAAGTTATTTCAATGTCATGGGCTTACCCACACACAGGGTCTTCGCCGCCTTGAAGGATCACTTCGGTAAGGAATAGAAAAAAAATTTGAAATATAGGAATGTCGGTTTACATTTGCACTCCTCGTAAAAGAGGAACAGCCGTTAGGAAAGGTGGGTGAGTGGCTGAAACCAACAGTTTGCTAAACTGTCGTACGGGAAACTGTACCGGGGGTTCGAATCCCCCCTTTTCCGCGAAACTATGCCGACGAAATGTCGGCATTTTTTTTTATCTTTATTCTCAATGAAAAATTTACTTCTGACCATTTCAATTTCTTTATTCACGGTTCTGTCTCACGGGCAAATTTCTGATTTCGAAAAATTCAAGCAGCAACGCGAAAAAGAAATGAATCAGTTTGAGACCAAGGTGAATCGCGAGATGGACTCGTTGCGTTCTGCGCGTGACAAGGTCTTCACAAAAATGCTAGAAGGGAATTGGAAGCGAGAGGATCTTTTTCCTGCAAAGCCAGCAGACGAAAAGCCGAAACCAACGGCGCCACCGGTTTTTAAGCCTGATGCCAATCAAGATGTGAAACAAGATGCGGAGCAAGATGACAAGCAAGATGACAAGCAAGATGACAAGCAAGATGACAAGCAAGATGACAAGCAAGATGACAAGCAAGATG
>JBIKRF010000184.1:0-6276 GCA_044349305.1 Flavobacteriales bacterium | reverse complement strand
TTTGAAACCGAAATGTTGTCTACCGACACAATGTTTATTAGTTGCCGAAATACTGTACTCTTTTTTGCCTACATAAAAATACTAAACTTTCGCGAAGCGGCAACTTGTAGGCAAAAAACTTATACTTCTGCCCGCATTTTTTTTAGGTACTGTTATGCGGTCGTGCCTTTCTGCGGATGAATGGCTCTCCTTTTAAATTTTCTCATTTATATTTTTCATCTAATTCCAATCTCTAGTATAAACAAACCAATTAGCATTAATTCTTTCTACATACAAATACTCATAGTTTTCTTCCAAATCGTTGGGCTGAACTGTGTAATAGCGTAAGCCACTGCGATATGATTCAAATTCCACGCAATTTTCGCATGGAAAATAACCATGTGAAATACTATTCAGTTGATGATCTTCTAAAAACTCATGAAAATAATTATATGTATTAGAATCGATATTTTCATGTTTAAGAACTTCAGTTATTGAATTAAGATAAATATCATTCTGTAGGCTATCATTCCAGGTTTTCCATTTTGAATCAATTGTAGGACAATTTGACCATTCATTTACTGATTGACAATTACTGTCAATGTTATTGGTGATGATAATCCAATCAATCTCTTTTTGTTTTAAAAATTGATTGGCAACCTCTTTCAATTGATTTTCATTTTTGTCTAATAATGCTTCCAAATTGCTTGTACTTAAGCCTCCTTGACATGAAACAAAAAGTATAGCGCAAATAAAAACCTGGATTAATTTCATTTCAAAATGATTTTTTATCTAGTCAATTAAAACTCTTGTATTCAAGCCAGCACAGTCGTAAAGCATGCCGCATAACGTATTGCAAGCAGGCGTAGTTTTTTGCTTGTCCAAGTTATGCATTTGAGCGTTAACACGCAAAAAATTATGCTTGCTTGCTGTTAGTACCTAGTTGCCGCCACACAGTTTAACTTCTGGTTAAGTGTCCGCCGATAATTTGTAATGTCGTTAAATAATTTTAACGTCCAAACTTTTAATTTTTTTTGTGCGATGGAAATGCAATTTAAAAAATTGCTCGTTCTAATGTCCACACAGGCGGGTAGGAAATTTTACAAGCTTATTTGGCGCCACTAAAATATTTGCCTTTGAAAGAAGCGCCAAATGTGCTTGGAAAATGTGCGCTGGCTTACACACAGTTCAGTAAACACAGGTCAGCAAATTATGGTAGTTTAGTTGTGTATACTAAAGTTTTAATTTTGAAAATAAAAACAGTTATAAAAACCTAATTTGTAGATTCAAGTTGAAATAAAGATTATTGTTTTCCTTGTAAACTATTCCAAATTCGTGGCGCGTGCTACTTGCTGTTTCAAGCTTTGTATTTGTATATAAATAATCTTCAAATTCGTTTCTGTTGTAAATATGATAACACAAAATTTCTCCATCGTCTTTTACAACCAAATAGCCACCAGTTGCGTCTAATTCACCAGTCCATACTTTTGAAGGCATCATACCCAGAGCAATGTCAGTTAGAAAACGTTTGATTTTGTAAGAATAAAACGGATGATTATTTTCTAAATTATATCCAAGCGGATTTTTTGCTGAAATCTCAGAAACTAAATCTGAAATTTTAGATAAGTTTGAAGTGAAAAATAACACTAAAATCTCAGAGATAATGTTCGGCAATGAACTATCAATTAAAATAAGATTGTTTTCAAAAACAGAACTTTCAGGTTTATTAAATTGTAGTTTTCCTTTTAGTTCTTTAATTTTTTCAATCCTGTCTTTAATTTTACTTCTTGTATCAATAGCGTTTATTTGAGTAATTTGTTTTGTAGTAAAACTCGCCTTATTAACTTTATAAATAAAATTTGTTGTTTTTCCAGCGTTCAATAGAGTAGAAGCACCGCCAAGTTGAGACTTAATACTAAAACCAAGTTCAGGTGTTGTACCGGTTCGCTGATCGTGAATGATAATTCTTATATCACTTTTTACAGAAGATTTCGCTTTTAATGAATGACTGTTGAATGAGTTAATAAAGTTTTCGATTTCGGGAATTGAAAATGTGGCACTCGTTTTTTCTTTAAGTTTTGTAAGTAAAAAATGTGCTTGTTTCTGAAATTCATTTACCGAAATTCTAATTTCTTCATTGTTGTTTTTTATAACTACCAAATCTTTATTGTAGCTAAATTCAAATGTTCCATTTGATTCATCACGTAAAACTTTTATTATAGGAAAAATCAATGATTCTATTTTGTTCAAGTTACTATCACCTGCAAAAAGTTGCTTTTCAGCAATTACTTTTAAAAGTGTATAAACTTCACTCCATTCTCCTTTATTTCCTGATAACATATTTTTCAATTCCAATAGTTTCTAATATTTTCTCCGCTGTCGCTTTAATTGCAGGTACAGCTACAGAATTTCCGAATTGTTTGTATGCAGATGCGTCTGCTACAACTATTTTATAGTTCTCAGGAAAACCTTGCAATCTTGCCCATTCTCGTGGTGTCATTTTTCTGATGCCTTCACGATTAACAGTTCCTTTGATTTTAGTCGTAGGATTGAAATCAGTTATTCTATCGTCATATACTAAATTACGTTCTCTACCCATGCCGCCACAAACAACTGCATTGGAAATTCCGTCATCAGAAATTATTTCAAACCCAAACCCATTGCCTTTACTTGCGTGACGAGCTTTATGATTATGTAAGGTTTTTAAATATTGAGTTGATAAATAATATTTAGTGGGAACAACTTTTTTTTCTTTTACTAATGCAAAAGAAACTTTTTTCTTACTTGGTTTAGGGTAATTGAATTCTGTAATGTTTAGATCTTTTCTAAAACCAACGATAAAAATTCTTTCACGGTTTTGAGGAACACCAAAATTTTTGGCATTCATTATTTGGGGTTCAGGAACAAAATAACCTAAATCGTTGCGTAGAACATTCAATATGGTTGCAAGTGTTTTACCTCCGTCGTGATTTCTTAAACCTTTTACGTTTTCTAGAAAAATCGCCTTTGGTTTTTTTCGTTTGATTATTTCTGCAACATCAAAAAATAATGTGCCTCTTGTGTCTGTAAAGCCACCTCTTTTACCAGCAATTGAAAACGCTTGACAAGGGAAGCCTGCGCATAAAACATCGAAACCATCTGGTATATATGATTTTGTTAATTCTTTTGTTATGTCACCAAATGGAGTTTCGCCATAATTTGCTTTGTACGTTTTTTGAGCTTCCTTATCCCATTCACTGGTAAAAACACATTTACCTCCAAGTTTTTGCATTGCCATTCTGAAACCGCCAATGCCCGCAAACAAATCAATAAATTTAAAAGAATAATTTTCGGGAGTTTTGAATGGAACATTTTCAACTTCAAATAATAATTGTTGAATTGCATCTTCGGCAACTTTAGAATATTTTTCTTCAGGGAACTTATATTCTACTAATTCTTTAATATATTCTTTAGCCGCTTTTTCATAATGTTTTTTTACACCATTATGATAATTGTGCAGATAATGCGTAACAATAGCTTTTTTATTATTATCTGGTTCAACAACTCTAATTTTGAATTTTTGACCACCAATATCATCTATTGTTATTTTTTCTTTTAATTTCATTTATTAAGGTCGCTTTTAGATTAAACAATATTGCAATTTTTATTTACCTGTTTTTTTCAAAACCAGAAAACTTTCTACTTTTCTTTTAACAACTTTTCTTTTCCCTTATGGTTTTTCGCTGACTTTTCTGGTCTTTTTGTCCCGTAAAAGTATGCTAAATTAACATTAGTTACTGCTACAATTTGTAGCATTTTAGCTCGCCATACGCCTGTGGCAATGCGCTTTTGACTGAGCGGAGCGAGATGCGCAAACACGCTTGCCCGTCGGCAAGCACCATTTTTGTCTGTGCATGGGCATTGCAGCTTATTTGTTTGGCTTTACCGAATGTCCTCCGAGACCAAACAAATGTGCTGCAATTGCGATAGCCAGTATGCCCGTGTCCGGGCAAAAAAAGCGTCGGGAAAAAATTAAAATTGTCCTGAGAAAAATTTGTTTAATGTTCGAGTGTCGACCGAAATTTTGTCGACCGGAATGCCAGAAGTTTTTGAAAACGAAAACTCTTTTGTCTAAGGTAAAATGTCATTGGAGATGTCCGCGGCAATTGGTACTAACGGTTTGCAGCTAGAACTTGTGCGGTTTTGGAACACTCGTCTAACGAAACGTTTAAATAAAGATACTATGTTTCTAGGCATTTGCAAAATGAAAATACCTTTCGCGGAGCGACCTTGAATTTGCAAATGCTTTGATGTCGCCCGCATAAGTTTTAGGTGCTGTTATAAGTAGTTAATGCCACATAGTTTAATTGTGGCTACTTAGCTTTTTTATAGTTGCTTATTTTATTAATTTAATTGCAGTAATTCTTTACTAACTCTATACCTGGCGTAAAACCATAGTCAATTGATTTCCTTAAATCTTCACAAAATATTTTGCCTTTATTCATTTGCATTTTCGCAAGTCCTCGCATTAAATACCCAAAGCCTAAAGTATGGTAATTCCAATCTTCTTTATACTTAGGTGATTTTATAACCATTTCCATAAAATTGATTCCTTTAGTTAAGTCTCTTTCTGCTGCTTCAAAATCTTCAAGTTTAGTTCTACAAAACCCTCTTTGTATTAAATATTTTCCGACATTTTGATTACCGGTGTTTAGTTTTGCTAACGTAATTGGTGTTACCTCGCTGTGATTAAAATACTCAAGGTACCTAGTTAAAAAGGGAATTGCCTCCTGATACTTTCCAGTATTTGCCATACAGTAACCTAGATCACCATAAGCAGAATGTTTCAATTCTTGGTCATAAACTTTAGAAATGAATAGTTGGTAATTTTCTATTGCCTGTTCATAGTTTTCCATTAGCATTTGAGCCGTGGCAGTTTGCAATATGTCCCAATTTTCGTCTGTTGTTTGGGGTTTTTTGGGTTTAGGCTGTGTCGACTTAGTTTGTGCGCTTAAATTCACAGAAAAACTAAATATTAAGAATAAAATTAAAGCTTGAATTTTCATGTTTATTGTTTTTTAACTAAAGACTAATTTTTCCAACTTACTTTAAAATTCATCGCTGATAAATCGAGTTCTTTTGATTTTAAAATAAATTTAAGTGGAGGAATAGCTGCACAGTGATCTTTTGAATGAATTTCACAGCGGAATTCATCACTTTCGTCGGATTCGTTTGAAAACAAATTTGCTAAATTGTCTGTGTTAAATTCTCTGTCTGATTTGTCAATTATACAAAATTGAATGGATTGATATTTTTCTTTATTTAAACCGTTATTGTCTATTATTTTTAGTTTTGCGGTTGGTGTTACATGCTCAATGACTACCTCATGTTGGTTAGAAGAAGTATTATATGTAGTTGATAAAAATGCTTGGCGACTTGGTAATTTCATTGTATACTTTTTTATAATTGTTATAAGTTTTGATATAGGCATTATAGTAAGTTGATATTAACTTGTCATTTTGCTAATAGAAAGAGTTTCATTTACATTATTGTCAGTTACTTTACTTTTTATTTTAATTTTGTACCTTTTTCCAGTTGTTGAATTTTTAAATATAAATACTTTAGAGCCATCACTATCAGTATTGCTAGCCATTTGTTTACTTAAATCATTAAATACTGCTAGAAGGTTAGATTTGCCACTGGTTGGGTCCATATACAAATAAGATACTTCATCAGCACATTTATAAATCATACCACAAGGGTTTGTTACTTTGCATTGTGGAAATGACTCAAAACAGAAATTATCACCTTGTCTAGTTGTGAAACCTAAAGCTTTTGTTTTTTCAGTAAATGTTTGGACGTCCATTTCTAACATGTTGATGAAATTTTGAACAGAGGCAGTAAATTGTTTGCCATTGTTAGAACTAGCGTCATATTCTGTTTCAATATTTTGTGCGTGGGAACTAAAAGCGATGGCAATTAAGCCGATTAGAATTTTTTTCATTTGAGTTGTTTTTTGTTTGTTTATATTGATTGTTTCGGTCGCATTAATTACTTATAACGTTTTGCAGCTACCCGAAGGGCGGGACTTTTACCACAAAACTTGATTTGAAAAACTAATGTTTGATTAACCACAAAACTGTCTTTGGAATACGAAACCCCGCCTTTTGGGTAGGTGCTGTTATGTGCTGCCCTTCTTCTCATTGTTTCACTAATTTAATTGTCCTATTGTCAATTCTCAGGAAATAAAGACCATTTGATAAGTATGAAAAATTTTGCTGCTCAATATTTATTCCTGACCAAATAACTTGACCAAAA
>JBIKRF010000115.1:0-6364 GCA_044349305.1 Flavobacteriales bacterium | reverse complement strand
GAAGAAGGTTGCTTGAACCCAGGTGAAAACCCAACGAACGCAACTTCAATGACTCCGAGCATTTGGCCAAACTGTAACGCTATTAACGGTACGCTTGTGAATGCTACAGCTTCAGGTTCTGCTCTAACAGTATGTTTGACAGGTGAAGACAAATGGCATCAGTTCGTAGCTACAACTGAAGGTGTTAGCATCGTTGTTAACTCTTCTGCTGCTGACATCGTAATTGAATTGCAAACAGCTGCTGGTATTCTTGTAGCACAAGAAAACGCTGTTGCAGGTATCGGTGGTGAAATTTTGAATCACTACGGATTAACTGCAGGTCAAGTCTACAAAGTAGGTGTGCGTAACTACAACAGTGCTCTAGGTACTGGTACTTACTCTATCTGTGCTAAAATGTTGAAGCGTGGTGGTTGTGACTACGGTCCAGGTCCATACACTTTGTGTCAGTACTTCAAGGCAACTTGGGCTGGTGCAACTGGAACAGGATACACCTTCACATTCACAGGTTTAACTGGTCCTGCTGCTGGTAACGTTTACACACGCACTCAAACATCAGATATCTGTGTATTGAGCAGCGTATTGCCAACACTACCATACGGTTCTACTTACAATGTGTTAATCACAAACACATACACCATCAACAATGGTGCTGGAGTTGCTGAAACTATTTCAGTTCCTGCATTAGCACCATGCTCAATGAGCACAGCTACTCAACCAGCTACTGCCCTTCGTACTACTGATCAATGTGCTGCAGGTCCACGTTTCCGTGGTGCTATCGTAGCTTCATTGCCATGGGTTTGCGGTGCTACTAACTGGCGTTGGGAATTCACTGAGTTAGATGCTTCTGGTAACCCAGTAGGTCTTCCAGTTACTGTAAACAGAGGCGCAGCTTCTAACTACATTAACTTGGGTACAGTGTTGCAATTGCAATACGGTAAAACATACTCAGTGCGCACTGCTCCAATCTTACCATACACAGGAACAAACTACCAATGGGGTGCTTCTGTTTGTATGAGTATCGTAGGTACTGCAGGTATGATTGCTGACGGTGGTCAAGCTAACCAACAAGTTGTGAAAATGGAAACAGCAAATGAAGTAAACATGAGCTTGTATCCTAACCCAACTCACGGTTCTGATGTGAACATTAACCTTTCTGGAGTTGATTCAGATAACGTACAAATTCGCGTAGTAGATGCTATGGGTCGTCAAGTATGGAGCAACCGTTACTCAGTGAGCGGTGTGTTAAATACTAACATCACATTCGAGCGTCCACTTGCAAACGGTTTGTACATGGTTGAAGCAATCTTCAACGGTGAAGTTCAAACACAACGCATGATGGTTCAAAAATAATCTTAAGACCTAGTCTTAAAATTGCTTAAACCAATAAGCTGAAAAGGCCTCCTTCGAAAGAAGGGGGCCTTTTTACGTTTATTTGATTAAATTAGCGAACCTAACTGAAAAGAATGTCTCGAATAGTTTTTTTATTCAGCCTTATTATTTGCATTAACTCTTCCTTGCTAGCTCAAGTTATTGAAGACAACACCGATGCGCTGGGTGTGGCTGTTTTCAATGGTTCCATGCTCTATGGAGCTGGCGCGAGTTTCTACGATGTGAATGAAGATGGTTGGGACGATCTAACGATTTGCATCCCCGGAGCGCCAACGCGATTCTATTTAAATGTGCTAGGACAATTTCAACTTCATTCGTCATTCGATAACATCTACGATTCAAAATCGTGCTTGTGGGCAGACTATGATGAAGATGGTGATAATGACCTTTTTATTATTCGCAGAGATGGTCCCATGCAATTGTTTAAGCAAACAGACAGTCTCGTTTTTGTTCAAAGTTCCTCGCTGTTGAATGCGTCTTTTGCAGCTGCCGATAATTCCTTTGGAGCTGCTTTTGGCGATTTGAATCGAGATAGTTTTTTAGATCTATTTGTGGCGAATTATGGAACCAGTTCAACTTCAGGAAGCAAGAACAGAATACTCACGAACTTAACAAACGGAAATTTCAGCGCGGCATATTACGGATATACGCGTAATTCATTTCAACCTACATGGATAGATTTAGGCAACGACGGATTTCAAGATCTGTTTATTATCAATGATTTTCGCTTTGGGTCAGAAATATTTACCAAGAGCGCTATGGGCGCTTTTACAGATGAGACATTAACAACCACGACTGGTTTATCGCCACACATAGATCAGATGTCAAATTCGTGGTGCGATTTTGACAACGACGCAGATCTCGATGTGTATATTACCAATACACCCCCAACAGGGAATCACTTGCTCAGCAACAACGGCTCAAACGTATTTACAAATGTTGCTCCTTCTGTTCATGCAGAGCTACATAAATGGTCTTGGAGCGCGTTATGGTTAGACATTGAAAATGACGGTTGGAACGATTTGTTTGTGAACAGTAGAAATTTAGGTGTTGGATTGGAAGCGTTATTCGGCATTCACATGCTTCGGAATGACAACGGTATTTTTACGATGGATACCGTTCATGGGGCGGATGATTTTTCCTATGGTTTTTTCACTTCCGCCAAAGGCGATATCAATAACGACGGATTGTACGACATTTATTTTGGGGCAGAAAGCGCCCAAATTTCGAAGGTGTTCCTGAATACCACATCAACAACGAACAACTACGTTAAGCTTCGCCTAAAGGGAAGATTAAGCAACAGGAACGGTATTGGAACGCGAATAGATTATTATGTAAATGGAAACCATCGCGTTCACTACACGCAGTCAGGTGAAAATTATTTGTGTCAGAATTCACAGAATTTTATTTTCGGATTGGAAGCGTACAATCAAATTGATTCACTCCAATTGAAATGGCAAAGTGGGGTAGTGGATACCTATTACAATATTTCTGCGAATGCATTGCATGTGCTAACAGAAGCAGAAACAAGGCCGGTAATTGTTGCGTCAAAAGCAATGTTGTGTCCAACAGGAAACGACAATCTTGAGTTAAGTATTACAGGATGGCCCAACCATACCTGGGGAAATGGATCAACCGCAGATAGTATTTTGGTTACTGCCCCTGGTGTGTACTCCGTTACCGTTGGCACCGGATATGGACACACACTTGTGCTAAATTACGAAGTTCAAATGGCAACGGTAGATGATTTTACAATCACCCGATCACCTGCATTGTGCGCAGGAGATAGTTCAGGGTGGATTGAGATTTCAAATGCTATTTCTGGCGAAGTTGTTTTGTCATGGAATAACCTTTCAGCTGGAAATTACGAGGTTCCAATAACCTTGTTTGAAGGGTGTATTGTTCAGCAAGAGGTATTAATTGACGAGCCATTGCCTCTTTATTTAAACGTAGATTCTATCGCAAATGCATGCTTCGGACAAACAAACGGTTTTGCTATGGTGCGCGCTTTTGATGGAACCTCACCGTATGCGGGATTCAATGATTTTGGAGTTCTGCAATTGAACAACCTACTTCCGGGTAATTACGCAGATACCGTGACAGACGCAAACGGTTGCGCTGCGATTTACGCTTTTGAAATAGTCGAAATTCCAGAGGCAATCATTGAGATTAACTCACCGAATTGGGTTTGTGCAGGCGAGTCTGTTGTTTTCGAAGCGAACGTATCTGGAATTGGTTCGAATTATTTTTGGGATGTAATGGGGCCAGGATCATTTTTGGGTGCAGGAAGTTATTCGACGGCTGTTGTTGACTCGAATTTTTGCGTGACTACCGTGGATATTCTTATTCAAGAAATACCGCTACCAACAATCACGGCGAATGTTTCTTCTGAAAGTTTGTTGGGATTGGGAAGTGTTAATCTTGACGTAGTTGGAAACTACCCTCCCTACACAGCCACTTGGCAATCGGGATTTGTGGGTTTGAATTATTCCGAATTAGCACAGGGCAATTATGCCGTGTCGATTGCAGATTCTCTCGGATGCACCGTGGATACCATATTCACGGTCTTATTCGATTTTGTTGAAGAAGCTAGTTCTTCGAATGAATTTATTCTCGATTGGAAATCGGGACAATTAAGATACGTTGGAACTGAGCGCTTATCTGATGTAGAAATATTCAACAGTACAGGACAATTGTTGTTGTCGAAGCCAACATGGGGAAAGGACGAAATTGTACAACTCACAATCTCGCCGCAAATCATTTTTATATCCTCTTCAAAAGGAAGTTTTAGGTCAAAGGTCATATTGAGATAATAAATAGGCAACCTTCAACTTGCCTTGCGTCTTTCTAATACCTTAACTAAAACTTACATCTATGTCGAATTCAGCATTACGCTTAATTTGTTCTTAGTGCAAAAGCATCACAGGAGATTTTCTGTGGTGCTTTTTTTTATTTAATAGTGCTAGAAACTCCCTAAATCTAAATACTATGAACTGGACACTTCACAAAGACGGTCTTCAATACGAAGGTTCTGAGACCTTGCATCATGTATTTGTTTACGACGCTGTAGGTAGATTGCTTCATAGAGAGCAAGTTCTTGCAGGTCACACCTGCATACCCATGCACTCGAACGGTCCATTGTTCATTCTGTCTCACGAAGGCAATTGGAAGTCTTCGATTTCACTGGAATAATCCTTCGAAGAAGGTCATCCACGAAGTGGTTGTGTTAGATGAAACAACGCAATCCCCCCGCTGACCGCCACATTCAAGCTGTGCTTAGTGCCGTGTTGTTCAATTTCAAGCGAGCCGGTAACGAGCTTGAGCACTTCTTCATCTACACCATTCACTTCATTGCCCAAAACCAAAGCAATAGGCTTCTGCGAGTGAAAGGTGTGAAGAGCAACACTGTTATGCGTCTGCTCCAACGCCCACACTTCGTGTGAACCCTGTATCTCTAAAACCGCCTCGGCAGTGTTGCTGAAATGCTTCCAGCTGACCGATTCCGTTGAACCCAGCGCAGTCTTCAAGATCTCGCGGTGCGGAGGAATCGGAGTAATTCCGCAACAGTAAATCGCTTCAATGCGAAACGCATCGGCACTGCGGAATAGACTTCCGACATTCAACGCGCTACGGAAATTATCGAGGATTAAGACAATCGGAAATTTTTCAGCTTGCTGAAATTCTTCAGCGTTCATACGCTGAAGCTCATCCATCGATTTCTTCTCGAAACTCATTCTACCGTAATGCAAAAGGGAAGCCGCGCTTGAATTCTTCCGCCGTTGCTCAATTGACGAATGTCTTGATAATTCTTGAATCTGCTGCCGAGTATACGGGACATAATTGCATCTTCCGATTTGCCAGAAATGTTATCAAAAAACTCTTCCAGCGGATCAAGTATTTCGGGCAATTCAAGAATTGCAGAAGAACCCACTCCAGCCTTCTTCGCGGCAAAATCAATGGCTTCACGCAATCCCCCAAGTTCATCTACAAGTCCGATTGCTAAAGCGTCTTCACCACTCCACACACGTCCTTGACCAATGCTGTCTACATATACTTGTGAGATGTTTCTTCCCAATGCAACCTTACTTGTGAAGTCGTTGTAGATGTTACTCACCATTTCCTGCATTGCACGTTGCTGCGCGGTGTCTAAAGGCGCGTTGAGTGTCATCATGTTTGCGTGCTCATGCGTCTTGTAGGAATCGAAGGTGATGCCCAACTTATGATCCAAGAAGTTCTGAAGGTTCGGAATAATTCCAAACACACCAATAGAGCCAGTTATCGTATTTGGCTGCGCGAAGATGCGATCGGCTCCGCATGAAATGTAATATCCGCCCGAAGCCGCATAATCGCCCATACTCACCACAAACACTTTTCCGCTTTGCTTTATCAATTCCGCTTCTCTCCATATCACATCACTCGCTAACGCACTTCCTCCGGGAGAGTTTACACGCAACACCACCGCTTTGATTCCTTCATCCAATCGCGCATCGCGCAAAGCTTTCGCAATGCGATCACTTCCAATGGTCTCATCGTCGCCCTTTCCACTTTCAATTCCACCAATGGCATAAACCACCGCAACTTCAGCAACATCGGAAACTTTATCCTCAGCCTTTACAACTTTTAAATAACGGTCGAATGACATGACTTCTTCATCCATCTTCTTATCATCTTCCAACTTGCCTTTGTCTTTCAAACGAGTCGACATTTTTGCTGCAAGCTCATCGGGATAAACCAACCCGTCTAGCAATTTCGATTCAAGCAAGGCGCTGTTGTTAATGAAGCGCAACGAGGTTGCTGCAGCATTCAATTCCTCTACAGAGACTCCGCGTTGAGCAGAGATTTTCTCACACATAACCTTCCAGATATCATCGATGAACGTTGCCATTTGCAAACGGTTTTCGTCCGACATGTGGTCGTAAATGAAAGGCTCTACCGCACTTTTGAATTTGTTGTTCGGACCGCGAATCACTTGTGC
>JBIKRF010000030.1:0-23388 GCA_044349305.1 Flavobacteriales bacterium | reverse complement strand
GCAAACGCTCGGCCATACAGCCAAGCACGCCAACCACCATTTCGGGTTTGCGTTTTTTTACTGAATTCAAAAATTCAAGTCTTCCGCGTATGCGTTGCTCTGCGTTATCGCGAATGGCGCAAGTGTTAAGGAGCACTAGATCGGCCTCTTCAACATCGCGTGTGGTGGTGAATCCTTCTTGCGCCATAATAGAGGCTACAATTTCAGAATCTGCAAAATTCATTTGGCAACCATAACTCTCGAGCAAGAGTTTTTTTTGCGTTCCATTCTGAATTATGGGAGTCGAAATTTCAAAAAATTCGCCCTGTCTTGTCTCGTCAATTTGTTTTTCTTCCACAGTGTCTGGCTGTTTTGATTAGTGTGCAAAAATAATCTATTTCTATAGAAATAGCATATATAATCGCATAACCAATTTGGAGACTAACGAATAAATGCATATACCTTTGCCGCAATTCAAAAACAAAATATGGCTAAAAATCTTGTTATAGTAGAGTCACCTGCAAAGGCGAAAACCATCGAAGGATATTTGGGAAGTGACTACGTCGTTAAGGCGAGTATAGGGCACGTTCGAGATCTGCCGAAGAATAATTTCGCGGTTAGCGCCGATGGTAATTTCGATGTGACTTATGAAGTTTATCCAGATTCGGAGAAGGTGGTTAGTGAATTGAAGAAATTAGCTAAAGATGCCATTAAAGATGATAAGTTTGTCTGGTTAGCGACGGATGAGGACCGCGAGGGAGAAGCTATTTCTTGGCATTTGTTGGAAGCAATGAAGATCGATGAAAGCAAAACCAAGCGCATTGTATTTTCCGAGATTACCAAGAAAGCAATCTTAGCGGCAATGGAAAAGCCAAGAACCATAGATATGGACTTGGTAAATGCTCAACAGGCAAGAAGAATTTTAGATAGAATAGTAGGTTTCGAACTTTCTCCGGTCTTGTGGAGAAAGGTTGGGCCGTCATTGAGCGCCGGCCGTGTGCAAAGCGTTGCCGTTCGATTAATTGTGGAAAGAGAGCGTGAGGTAGAAGCCTTCAATGCGTCTGCGTATTTCGGTATTCGTGCCATGTTCGATTTGACCGACGCAGTATTAAAGGCAGATTTACCGGGAAAAATTTCTGACGGAACAGCTGCTCAAGCGTTTTTAGAAGATTGTAAAAATGCAGAGTTTGCGATTTCGTCATTGGAAACAAAGCCAGGAACAAAAACGCCGGCGGCGCCATTCACAACTTCAACTCTTCAACAAGAGGCAGGTAGAAAGTTGGGTATGTCTGTAAAGGCAACCATGACTGTTGCTCAGAAATTATACGAGAGCGGAAAGATAACCTACATGAGAACTGACAGTATGAATTTGTCAGATTTTGCGAGGGATGCAGCGAAAAATGAAATTATCGCCAGTTTCGGTGAGGCGTATGCTTTTCCAAGAGTATTTAAATCGAAAAAAGGTGCGCAAGAAGCACACGAGGCCATTCGTCCAACAAATATGGCGGTTAAGACCATTGACGGAGATACCAACGAAAAAAGACTTTACGAATTAATCTGGAAAAGAACATTGGCCAGTCAGATGGCCGATGCCAAATTGGAAAACACAACGGCACATGTGAACATTTCTACAAGAAGTGAAACACTTGTTGCGAAAGGACAGGTTGTTAAATTCGATGGTTTTTTGAAGGTGTATATGGAAGGAACAGACGATGAAGAGTCAGACGAAAGTGGTGTTCTTCCTCCGTTACATGAAGGACAGATTCTCGATTTGAGAAGCATGGTGGCGCAAGAAAAATTCACGCAGAAACCTGCACGTTACAGCGAGGCAAGTTTGGTGAAGAAAATGGAAGAGTTGGGTATTGGAAGACCTTCAACATACGCTTCTACAATTAGCACAATTCAGGCTCGTACTTATGTGGTGAGACAAGATTTGGAAGGGAAGCCTCGTTCTTTTGCAGTTCACACGTTAACGAACAAAAGCATTACTTCAGAAACGAAAACAGAGAATACCGGAGCTGAAAGATTGAAGTTGTTTCCAACAGACATAGGGCGAGTGGTGAATGATTTCTTGGTGGAAAATTTTAAGGAAATTCTCGATTATACCTTCACAGCGAATGTCGAGGGAGAGTTTGATACCATTGCTGAAGGAAATTTAGATTGGAAGAAAATGCTTCGCACATTCTACAATCCGTTTCATGAAAATGTAAATAAAACCATGAACGAGGCAGCTCGTGCCTCAGGTGAGCGTTTTTTAGGTGACGATCCAGCCACGGGAAAACCAATCATTGCTCGTATTGGAAGATTCGGTCCGATGATTCAATTGGGCACCGCTGAAGAAGAAGAGAAGAAATTCGCTTCACTTCGTCCAAACCAAAGTATCAACACCATAACCTTAGAAGAAGCATTGGATTTATTCAAAATGCCGCGTAACCTAGGAGAATGGAACGGTGAAAAAATTGTGGTGGGTATCGGTCGCTTCGGCCCTTATGTAAAATATAAATCTACGTATGCTTCACTTCGTGTGAAGGAAGGAGATGATCCATTCACCATCGATTTGGAAAGAGCAGTCAAACTTGTTGAAGATAAAATTAACGGTGTGAATGCAAACCTGCTCAAGACTTTCACGGAAGATGAGAATGTTCAGATCATTAATGGACGTTTTGGGGCATATTTGAAATCAGGAAACTTGAATTTCAAACTTCCCAAGGGAGCTAAGGCTGAAGATATTTCGTGGGCTAATGCGCAGCAAATAATGGAAGAACAAATGGAGCAGGCAACAAAAAAGGCTGCTTCAAGAAAGCCTGCGCCTAAAAAAGCACCTGCAAAGAAGGCTCCTGCGAAAAAAGCTGCAGCTAAAAAAGCACCAGCGAAAAAAGCTGCTGCAAAGAAATCACCTAAGAAGTAAATGTGAATCATCACATTCCTTTGTTGAAATGATTTTTTAGTGGGAGGAAATTGATTGACTCATCCATGTAGTTTCGTACTCATGGATTTGTCAGTATTTCTCTCGCCGAGTATTTTTCACGATAGCTCGAATCGCTTCTTTGCGAACAACACCCTTGGTGCTCAAACGCGTTTTTATTTCGATGACGAAAACGATTTGAATGAAAGACAGATAGCCATTGTTGGTGTTTGTGAAGATCGTAATTCTGAGAATAATTCGGGAGCGGCCAATGCTCCAGACGACGTTCGAAGAGAACTTTACAAATTGTTGGCTTGCGACGATTATTCAAAAATTGTTGATTTAGGAAATATACTTCCTGGCGAGACGCCCGAGGATACATATTACGCTTTATCTGAAGTCTGCACGGCATGTATGAAGTTAAACATTGTTCCTGTTGTAATTGGTGGAACCCAAGATTTAACTTTCGCGACCTACAAGGCCTATGAGGCCATGGAGCAAACGGTTAACTTGGTTACCATAGACTCCAAATTAGACTTTGGCTCGAGCCCCGATGACTCGAGCGCAGAAGGATATTTGAATAGAATTATTTTGCATCGACCGAATTATTTGTTCAATTTCTCGAACCTCGGGCATCAGCGATATCTAACCGACAAAGCCCTTCTCGATTTAATAGCAAAGATGTATTTCGATGCGGTTAGATTGGGTGAGATTCAACAAGACATTGCTGTTGCTGAACCGATAATTCGAAATGCAGATTTGCTCAGTTTTGATTTAAGCGCCATTCGATATTCGGAATTTATGTCGACCAAGAAAAGTGGTCCCAATGGTTTTTTCGGACATGAAGCTGCCCAATTGTGCAAGTATGCTGGAATGAGTGAGAAGCTTACTTGTATTGGTTTCTATGAATTTAACCCTTCCCTTGATGACAATGGCCAGTCTGCGAAACTCATGGCTCAATTGATTTGGTGCTTCATCGATGGTTACCATGCACGGCGCGGAGATTACCCTATTGCATCGCTTTCAGAATATGAGAAGTTCATTGTCTTGCTAACCGATTCAGGTGATGAATTGGTATTTTATAAAAGTCATTTAACCAACCGTTGGTGGTTAGAAGTAGCCTACCCAGCAGGCACTGAAGAGAAGCAAGAGAGAAATCACGTTGTTCCCTGTACCTATTCCGATTATATTATGGCTTCTCAACAAGAAATGCCAGACCGATGGTGGAAAACTTTCCAAAAGTTGGTTTGAGAATATTTAGGTTTCCAAGAATGTTAAACCGTTCTTTTGAGTGGTATCTTGTTGAATATCATAGGCTATGACGGGTTTTCCTTTTAGTTAACGTTGAATTTCACTTGTTTTTTTTGTTTTTTTCAATAGATTTTCTATTTTAGCAAACTCTGTTACATCCCAATTTGGGGTTTTTCAGTGTTAAACGAAAGAAACAAACGATGAAAAAACTTTATTTTCTTCTATTCGCGTTTTCCCTTGCAGGTGCTGTAAATGCTCAGCAAGATCCGCAATTTTCACTGTGGATGTTTGATAAAATTTCGTTCAATCCGGCTGCTGCGGGTATTGACAATATGCACCAAGTGCAAGCTTTCCATCGCGACCAGTGGGATGGATTTGATCGAGATCCAAAGACTTATTTGTTTAACTACAACGGCTACGTAAAGGCGGCTGGAAGAACTGTTGGATTGGGCTTGTCTGCAATGACAGAAGTTTTAGGACAAGAAACCAACAGATTTATTCGTTTGTCAGGAGCGTATCACTTGCCAATTGGAAACAATATTCTTTCGGCAGGTGTTCAAGTTGGAATCTTACAGAAATCTTTCGGAGGAAACTGGATTGCTGTAGATCCAAACGATCCAATTGTTACCGATTTAAATGCAGGAAACACCTCAGATGCAGGGTTGGATGCGAATGTCGGTTTAATGTTTTATCAAAGAAATAAATATTATGCTGGTGTAAGTATGACACACTTACCTGCTTCAAGCTTGACTTATTTGAATTTCACTTCAGCGCGTCACCTTTATGCAATGGGTGGTTACAACTACGATTTAAACAACGGATTAATTATTCGCACGAACGCATTGGTTAAGACAGATTTGAAAGCTGATCCAGCGATTGATGTCAATGCAAACGTATTGTGGAACAACTTGCTTTGGGGAGGGGTAGCCTATCGTCTAGGAGATGCAGTTGTGCCGATGGCAGGAATGCAAATGACTTTGAATACCGTTCAACAAGGACGTTATACATACACTCACGGTTTCAAAATGGGATATGCATACGACGTTACACTTAGTGCCATTAGAGACTACAGTGCGGGGTCGCATGAATTCTTTGTAACATATGAATTTAATCTTGGAAAAGCCCCAATTCGAAGAATTTCGGGTGATCCTCGATTATTGTAACAATAAAATGAAACCCAACGCAGTTATAATTACGTTAAACTTAACCCAACAGAGTTTAGCTCATTAATTTAGGAAGTCATGAAAAAATCAATTTTCTTTTTCGCATTAGTGTCTTCGATGCTTGTAGGATGTTATCCTGGACCTGCCGGAGAACTAGTAGGAGTATACCCTCGCGAGGAATGGGTTCAGGTGAATCCTTACGGAATGAATTATATTCACTTCGGTTCGTTCACTATGGGAAACAACGACCGCGATCTTGCTGGTGGTATGACCGTAAAAGCTAAGACTGTTACAGTTTCGGCCTTTTATATGGATCAACATGAAATTTCAAACAATGAATACCGCCAATTCGTTTATTGGGTTCGTGATTCATTAATGAGAGATCAGTTGGCTCAAAATGAAATCGAAGGTTTCGGAATTTCAGAGCGTGAAGACGGTCGTGAAATGGATCGTTTTATCAATAAAGGTTATAAACTTGATTGGGAAACCGAAATTGATATGGAAAGCGATGAGATTTTTGATATCGTATACGATGAATTTTATTTGCAAGGAGCAGACAAGTATTACGATCGCAAAGAAATAGATTCACGTAAATTAAAGTATCGATACTGGTGGATTGACTTTGAAGGTGCAGCAAAGAAAAAAGGAAACCGTGATGAAGAAACTGGCGAAAAGAATTCTTTAGATCAATTACACTCAATCAAAATCAACTCAGACAGAACGAAGTTTGTCATTGAGGAGCAAATTAATGTTTATCCAGACACCTTGGTTTGGGCGCATGACTTCACTTATTCGAACAATACACACCTAACTGAAACTTATTTCTGGCATCCAGCTTATGACGACTATCCAGTGGTAGGAGTTACTTGGGGTCAGTGTCAGGCGTTCTGCGCATGGAGAACTCAAATATTAAATGAGTGGAAGCAGCAAAACGGAGAAACCTTTGTTCAGCGTTTCCGCTTGCCTTCAGAAGCTGAGTGGGAATATGCTTCTCGCGGTGGTCTTTCTAATGAAGAGTATCCATGGGGAGGTCCATACACACGTAATTTCTTAGGATGTCCTTTGGCTAACTTTAAACCAATGCGTGGTGACTACCCCGATGATAACGGTGTTCACACTGTTCCAATTGGGTCCTATTCACCAAACGGTTGGGGCTTATACAACATGGCAGGTAACGTAGCAGAGTGGTGTAACACGGCCTATGACGAAGCTGCATACGAAATTATGCATGACTTAAATCCTGAGTACGACTATCGTGCTAAGGAAGATGATGCAACGACTCAAAAACGCAAGGTGATTCGTGGCGGATCTTGGAAAGACATTTCTTACTTCATCCAATGCGGAAGTCGTTCATACGAATTCCAAGATACAGCGAAGTCTTATATCGGCTTCCGTTGTGTAATGACCTACTTAGGTCGTGGAAAAAGTGGCCCAGCTGAAGATTGGAACAGTCCATCCGGAAGCGAATAATTCATAGAAACCAATTAAACCTCATAAATAACTTAAATTTTTAAATCAATGAAACCTGGAAGTAAAGCTTGGAAAAATTTTATGGCAAAACTGTACGGAATCGGAGCAGCTGTCGTAATTATTGGAGCGATGTTTAAAATTCAGCACTGGCCATTCGCGTCTTTGCTACTTGTTGTGGGATTGAGTACAGAAGCTGTTATCTTCTTTTTCTCAGCATTTGAACCTTTACACGAAGAACCAGATTGGTCACTTGTGTATCCTGAATTAGCTACTCCAGAAGATGGAGAACATGGTCATGGTTCTAAGAAGCCAGCTGTGAATAAAGGTGTTTCTCAGCAATTGGATGCACTTTTGAGCGAGGCTAAAATTGATGGTGATTTAATTTCAAGTCTTGGCGACGGAATGAGAACCTTCAGTTCAAACGCACGTCAAATGGCTGATTCTACAGATGCAGCAATGGCGAGTTCAAACTATGCTTCTTCATTGCAAGATGCATCTGTGAAAGTTGCTAAATTGGCCTCTACCTATGAAGCTGCTTCAGAACAATTGACTGGTCTTGCAGCTCATTCAGAGCAAGGTGCAAACGCAGGAGAGCATTTACAGAAGATGTCGCAAAATCTTGCTGCATTAAACGGAATGTACGAACTACAATTATCAGAATTAGAGAAGACACGTGTTATGTTCGGCGATATGGGTGCCTTGGTTAAGAACCTTGCAGACTCAGTTGAAGATACCAAGTTGTACAAAGAAAATATTTCTGAGCTTGCGCATAACTTGAAATCGTTGAACACGATTTATGCGAACATGTTGAATGCAATGGGCTCTGGCCGTCAAGCATAAGTTCCAAATTAAAATTGTTGTAATAATAAACAGGAGGAACTAAAATGGCAGGTGGAAAAGAAACCCCACGGCAGAAGATGATCGGGATGATGTATCTCGTTCTTACCGCACTTCTAGCCATGAATATATCGAAGGACGTTTTGAACGCCTTCATCCAAATCAATCGCGGATTGGTTAAAAACAGCGCTAACTCTGAAGAGCGTGCTGACGCGACTTTAGGATTATTAGATAACTGGAGTGATAAGGAAAAGGCTCGTCCTTTCCAAGACAAAGCTCACGAAATGGTTGACAAGGCTGACGCTTTAGTAAAACATATCGTAGAGATGAAAGCGCACGTTTTGGCTTGCTCTGCAAAGGGTAGCCCAGACGGTTCTGGATTCGAAGAGTATATTGTAGACGGTCATTTGATTGACATCGGGGACAAGGAAAAAGTTTCTAAACCAGATGAGAACCAAAATACTACCGGTATGTTGATTGGCGACGAGCCAGCTTCTCCGAAGAATGGTCCTTGGTCTGCGGTTGAGTTACGCGAAAAATTGACTGCTTTCTCTGATGAATGTCAAAATTTAGCTGTAACCGACTTAAAAGGAAACGTTCATACGTTAGCCGATAGAGCTCCAGAAGCGAAGTCTTTGATTGCAAACACTTTTGCTTTTGCGGATATTCCAAGCAGTGAAAAGGGTGAGCCCGACGAGAAGTGGGAAACTGCTCTTTTCTACCACACTCCTTTAGCAGCGGTAATCGCACACTTGAGTAAAATTGAGTCAGACGTTATCTTGGTGAAAAACACAATTTTGAACTTCTTGGCATCTTCTATTAATGCTTCCGATTTGAAATTCTCGGATGTTACTGTTGCTGTTGTTCCGAAGCAAAGTTATATTTTAAAAGGTGACTCGTTCGTTGCAGAAATTTATTTGGCTGCATACAACAAAGCGAGTAAAACCAAAGTATACATGGGTGGTGAAGTTGGAGATGGTGCTAAGCCTGAAGTTTTTGATTATTCTGGAAAAGAAGCTATAGTGTCTGGTTCAGACGGAAAGTGTAAGTTCAAGATTAACGAAAGCGCGCTAGGTTCTCACTCTCACAAAGGGGTAATTGTTTATCAAGATGCTGATGGATCTGACAAAGCAATTCCATTCATCATTCCTCCATTTACCGTAGGTGAAGCTGCTTTGGTAGTTTCTCCAACAGCTATGATGGTGTTTTATGAGCGTGTAGACAATCCTGTTGAAATTTCAGTTCCGGGAGTTGATGCAAGTCAATTGAGCGTGAGCATGAGCGGTGGTTCTATTTCACCTAAGGGTGGTGGAAACTACGTTGTAATGCCAACAAATGGTTCAAAAGATGCAACTATCAACGTTTCTGCAACTATTAATGGAAAGCAGGTGAGTATGCCGGGTAAGCAATTTAAAATTAAAAAACTGCCAGATCCGACTCCTTCATTCCAAGGAAAGAATCACATGACTACGACCATTTCTCGTGGAGATGCTACAGCAGCTTCAGCGGTATTTGCAAGTATGGGTGCTGACTTCGTATTCCAAGGAATTCCAGTTTCAATCAACGGTTTCACAATGACTGTTGCGAGTGCTGGTAAAATCACTCCTGAGATGCGCGCTACAGGTGGTGCGTTAACTTCAGAAATGAAAACAGCTTTATCGAAGGTGAAAACCGGTGATAAAATTTATGTAGAAAGAATTGAAGCTTCAGTGGCTGGTGAAAGACGTCCTCTTCCATCAATCAGCTTGAAAGTTCAATAATAACATTTAAAACGTAAGGCTATGAAAAAGCTAATTCCAGTTCTAATTGTTGCAGCATTCATGATTGTTGCTAACAGTGCATACGCACAACCTCGCAGAAATGTGTTGGACGGAGCCTATGTGCAAGAAAACAATCCGCAGCGCAGAGTGAAGGAATGGCCTTATTTGCGTGAAGCTGATGTGCTTTGGAAAAAGCGTGTGTGGGAAGAAATCGATCTTCGTCAGAAGATGAACTACCCATTGATGTACCCTCTAAAAGAATTAAAGGGTCGCAAAAGCTTGTGGCAAGTAATTATCAAGGGTGTTGAAGATGGAAATCTTACGGCCTACAGCACGGGTCCTGATGGGGCAGACGATGAGTTTACCTACAAACTAGAACCAGAGCAAGTTAAGGCGTTATTGAATATTCCGATTACAGTAAAGAATTATATCAACGCAGATGAGTATGTATTGAAAGATACAATGATCACTCGTGAAGCAGAGGATATTATTGGATACCGTTTGAAGGAAGATTGGATTTTCGATAAGCAACGTTCTCAGCGCTATGTAAGAATAATTGGCATTGCGCCAATGGTTCTTCCAAGAAACGCTGAAGGACAATTGCGTGATCCAGACAACCCAGTAGCTGTTCCTTTGTTTTGGTTATACTATCGCGAGTGTCGTTATGTCTTCGCGAATTGGGATAGCTTTAATACGGTGAACGATGCGTTTCGTGGAAGCTATGACGATCTTTTTGAAATGAGAAGATTTTCGGCTCACGTGATTAAAGAAGAGAATGTTTACGATCGTGAAATTCAACAATACGCTCAAGGTCTTGATGCATTATTGGAGAGTGAACGTGTGAAGAAGGAAATCTTCGAATACGAACACGATTTGTGGAACTATTAATTGATATGTTTTGAATCTGAACCCCTCGGTTTAACCGAGGGGTTTGTTTTTTTTAGGAAGGAATGATTACAGTAGGGAATTTAAGTGTGCACTTTGGCTCGAGAGAGTTGTTTTCGAAGATTGGATATTTCATTGGTCCACGTGAGCGTATTGGATTAGTTGGAAAGAATGGAGCTGGAAAATCTACCATGCTTAAGATATTGGCGGGTATTCAAAAGCCAACAGAAGGAACTATTTCATTGGCAAGAGGAACTACCATAGGATACCTTCCACAAGAAATGGTACACTCAGAAGATGCTTCTGTTTATGAAGAGGCACAAGGAGCCTTTCGCGAGTTACAGGTTATGAAAGCGCGAATGGATGAATTAGGCGATTTGATAGCCAATCATTCCGATTATACTTCAGACGATTATGCCAATCTTATTGACGAAATAGAAGCAGTTTCGCACCGTTTGTCTTTGCTTGACGTGGGTAGTACAGACGAGAAAATAGAACGTGTTTTAAAAGGATTGGGCTTCTCTTCGAAAGATTTGAAACGCCCTATGCGTGAATTTAGTGGTGGATGGAAAATGCGTGTGGAATTGGGTAAGCTACTTTTGGAAAACCCAGATTTACTCTTGCTCGATGAGCCAACCAACCACTTGGACATTGAGAGTATTGAATGGCTAGAAGAATTTCTTGTTGAATATCCTGGTGCAATAGTTTTAATTTCTCACGATAGAACATTCTTAGACAATGTTACAAAGCGAACCGTTGAGATATCTAAGTCTAAGATCTACGATTATAAATTCTCCTATTCGAAATACATTGTGCAACGAGAATCGGAGGTGGAGCGTCAAGAAAACGCTGCGAAGAATCAACAGAAGTATATCGAGGATACCAAGAAACTAATCGATAAGTTTCGTGCAAAAAAGGACAAGGCTGCATTCGCTCAGACTCTTATTCGCAAATTGGATAAGCTTGAAAAAATAGAAGTAGACGATATCGATGGGACCAAGGTGAGAATAGCATTCCCGCCTTCTCCTCATGCCGGTAAAGTTATTTTAGAAGGATTCGATGTAGGGAAATCCTACGGTGATTTGCATCTGTTTTCAAAAGTGAATTTTCAGATTGCAAGAGGAGAGAAGGTAGCGTTGATTGGAAAGAATGGTGTAGGCAAAAGTTCAATGCTTCGCATGATTATGAATCAAGAGCCTTACGATGGTGAATTAAAGATTGGATACAGTGTTGAAGTGGGTTATTACGCCCAAAACCAAAGCGATATTTTGGATGGTGAAAAGACTGTTTTTCAAACCATAGACGACGAAGCAGTCGGAGAAATTCGCAAAAGTGTTCGTGGTTTGCTCGGTGCATTCTTATTCAGTGGAGACGATATTGACAAAAAAGTAAAGGTGTTGTCTGGAGGAGAAAAAGCGCGCTTAGCGTTTTGCAAATTGCTTCTTCAGCCCTATAATTTCTTGGTGCTTGATGAACCTACCAATCACTTGGATTTGGCTTCCAAAGAAGTGTTGAAAAATGCAATTGCTAAGTACGACGGAACGGTGTTGTTAGTTTCTCATGACAGGGATTTCTTAGATGGACTAACTCAGAAAGTTTTTGAAATTCAGGCAGACCGAATGGTTGTATTTCCGGGTGATGTTAAGGAATTCTTGCGCGATAAGAAAGCCACGAGTATCGCTCTTTACGAAAATGAAAAGGTAGTAAAGATGCAAGAGAAAGCGCAGAAGGAAATCGAAATTGTAGAGCCTAAGGCAGCAGTGAAAATTGATAAGACAAAGGAGAAGGAGCTGAAAAAAGTTGAAGGGGATATTGAGAAGAAAGAAGTTCAGATGGCGGAATTGGAAACTGAAATGGCGAGCATGGACTATTCTAATCTCGAGCTTGTCAATTCACAAAATGCTAAATACGAGCAACTGAAAAAGGAGCTCGAAGGGCTTATGGAAAAATGGGAAAATCTTGCCGCGGAATAATTACTTTCCGTGACAAGATTTGTATTTCTTTCCTGAACCGCATGGGCACGGTTCGTTACGATTAATCTTAGGGTCAGCAACCATAGGAGCGCTTCTTTGGGGCGAAGCCATTTCACCTGCTTCTTGCGCTTGACTTGCATGTTGGTTGAGATTTCCAGAGTCTGCTTTCGACGTTTGTGTGCGTGACACTTCGCGTTGTGGAGCTTGATTTACTTGGATTCCTGACGGGAGCTGACAAGTTAAAAGGAAGTTCGCAATTTCAGCATTGGTCTTTGTTATCATACTACGGAACAAGTCGAAACTTTCTTTTTTGTAGATCAACAAAGGATCTTTTTGTTCGTGAGCGGCAAACTGAACATTGCTTCTTAAATCATCCATTGCACGCAAATGCTCTTTCCAATTTTGATCGATAATGGCTAACGTAATTCCTTTTTCAAGGGCGCTAATCATTTCTTTTCCATTTGAAGAATGTGCTTTTTCAAGATTTACAGCTACTTGAATTCCTTTCATTCCATTGTTAAACGGAATAGCAATGTTTTGATATCCTTGAGTATTGGTGCGGTATACATTCTCAATTACAGGGAAAGCTTCTTCAGCTAAACCATCAATACGAGAGGTATATGCTGTCAGAACAGCTTCGTAAGTTGCGTGAATGATATTCATTTCATTTTCAGAAATGAATTGATCTTGACTTACCGGAGCTTCAATACCGAAATAACGAAGTAATTCAATTTTATATGCGTCGTAATTCTTTGCGCTGTGCGCGTATGCTACTGAAGCTTGCGCTAAATCGTACAACATGTTGTCGATATCGAGCTTCAAGCGTTCTCCGAAAAGAGCGTGTCTTCTGCGTTTGTAGATTACTTCACGCTGCGCGTTCATCACGTCATCGAATTCCAATAAACGCTTACGAATTCCGAAGTTGTTCTCTTCTACTTTTTTCTGAGCTCTTTCAATAGAGCTCGTAATCATTGAATGTTGAATAACTTCACCTTCCTTCAGGCCAAGTCTATCCATCATTTTCGCAATGCGATCACTTCCGAATAAACGCATCAAATCATCTTCCAACGAAACGTAGAAAGATGAAGATCCTGGATCGCCTTGACGTCCAGAACGTCCGCGTAACTGACGGTCAACACGACGAGAGTCGTGACGCTCGGTGCCAATAATGGCCAATCCACCGGAATCTTTTACACCTTCGCCTAACTTAATATCGGTTCCACGACCCGCCATGTTTGTAGCAATGGTAACAGTTCCCGCCTTACCGGCTAACGATACAATTTCCGCTTCTTTCTGGTGGAGTTTCGCGTTCAATACTTGATGATCAATTCCGCGTTGACGAAGCATTCTGCTTAGCACTTCAGAAACCTCAACGGTGGTTGTACCAACCAATACAGGTCTTCCAGCTTCACGTAATTCGGCTATTTCTTCAATAACCGCATTGTATTTCTCCCTCTTCGTTTTATAGATTTTATCGTCTTGGTCTTTTCTTGAAATAGCTCTGTGAGTAGGAATAATCATAACATCTAACTTGTATATGTCCCATAATTCACCCGCTTCAGTTTCAGCCGTTCCGGTCATACCCGCAAGTTTGTGGTACATGCGGAAGTAGTTTTGCAAAGTAATCGTGGCGTAGGTTTGCGTTGCTGCTTCAACCTTTACATTCTCTTTCGCTTCAATCGCTTGGTGCAGTCCGTCAGAGAATCTGCGACCTTCCATCATACGACCCGTTTGCTCGTCAACAATTTTCACTTTGTTGTCCATAACCACATACTCCTTGTCTCTTTCGAAAAGTGCGTATGCTCTAAGGAGTTGATTTATCGTGTGAATGCGTTCGCTCTTTACGCTGTAATCGCGTTGAAGTTCTTCCAATGCACTTACACGCTCGGTGTCACTTTTTGAAGATTTTTCAATCGTTGCGATTTCAGTCCCGATATCGGGAAGGACGAAGAAACGCTCGTCTTCCATGTTTTTCGACATCAATTGAATACCCTTGTCGGTTAATTCAATCTGATTGTTTTTTTCATCGATTACGAAGAACAATTCGGCATCAGCTTTCGGCATCTCGCGCTGATTGTCTTGAAGATATTGCCCTTCTGTTTTTAAGAGAATAGCCTTTATTCCGTCTTCGCTTAAAAATTTAATAAGCGCCTTGTTACGTGGTAATCCACGGTATGCGCGAAGAAGCGCAAGTCCACCCTCTTGAAGTTCCTCTTTGTTTGGAGCACCTGATTCAGGTTGAAGCTTTTTCTTCGCGTCAGTTAGGAAATCGTTAACAGCCGCTTTTTGCGCGTTCATCAGAATTTGAATCTTCGGCTTCAGTGCATCAAATTCTTGCTGATCGCCTTTAGAAGTAGGTCCGGAAATAATAAGCGGTGTTCTAGCTTCGTCAATTAAAACAGAATCGACCTCATCTATGATGGCAAAGTGATGTTTGCGTTGAACCAAATGTGAAGCTTCAACAGCCATATTGTCACGCAAATAGTCGAAGCCAAATTCGTTGTTCGTTCCAAAAGTAATGTGCGCGCGGTAGGCATTTCTTCGAGCATCTGAGTTCGGTTGATGTTTGTCTACACAATCAACACTTAGTCCGTGAAATTCATACAAGGGACCCATCCATTCAGAGTCGCGACGTGCCAGGTAATCGTTCACAGTTACTACGTGAACACCTTTGTTGGCAAGGGCATTCAAGAAAACAGGAAGTGTAGCAACGAGGGTTTTTCCTTCCCCGGTAGCCATTTCCGCAACTTTACCTTGGTGAAGCGCAATACCACCAATCAATTGAACATCGTAGTGCACCATGTCCCAAGTGAATCTGTTTCCTGCAGCAGACCAGTTGTTTTTCCAGATGGCCTTGTCTCCTTCAATTCGCACGTAGTCTTTAGCAGATTGTATTGCGAATTCTTTATCGTTAGCATTGGCTGTAACCGTAATTTCTTCATTGTTTTTGAAGATCTCTGCTGTACGCTTAATAACTGCAAATGCTTCAGGAAGAATTTCCAAAAGCACTTTTTCTATTTCCTCATTGATTGTCTTTCTAACCTTATCTACCTCGCTGTATATTCCTTCTTTCTCTTCCAAGGCGTCAAGTGGCAAGGCTTCAGCCTTTGAATTCAAGGCGTCAACTTCATTTTCTAAGTGCTGAACAAACTGTTGAATTCGAACTTGCATGTCAAGAGACATGCGACGAACATCATCTGCGTTGGCATTTGAAATTGCTTCGTACGCCGATTTAGTTGCTTTAAGAAGTGGTTGAATGACTTCAAGATCTTTCTCTTTTTTATCTCCGATTATTTTCTTCAGAATAGTATTTAGCGCTCCAAGCATAGGTTCTTCTATTAGTGGTTACAAATGTAACGCCTTCTTTCCTTTTTCAAGAGCATAAAAAGCACTCATTCGACCCAAAGGTTCAATAAAAGTAGTGCCATAGAATATATCGGAAAATCTGTCATAAATGCAAGAAAAAAATAATAAAAATTACAAATCCTTACGGAGACAAGGGGTGCAGAGTAATGAGAATTTAATTGTTAAAAACTAGGCCTTCTTGTTAACTGTTTTAAGTTGCAATTTCACGCTTGATAACGAATCTTTGAATTCTCGAATTTCGAATTTCGTTTTCATTGAAAAGAAGTAGAAATTAGATTACCAAAACAACTCAAATTACGCACTGATGCAGCACGAAGAACCACTTTTGAAGGAAAATCCAGACCGATTTGTACTTTTTCCTATTGTTCATCAGGACATCTGGCAGATGTACAAAACTTCAGAAGCGAGTTTCTGGACAGCTGAAGAAATTGATTTGAGTGTTGACTTGGTCGATTGGAATACTAAATTGAACAACGACGAGCGTCATTTCATTAAGCATGTTTTGGCTTTCTTCGCGGCTAGCGATGGAATCGTTAACGAAAATTTAGCAGAGAACTTCGTTCGTGAGGTTCAATACACGGAAGCTAAATTTTTCTATGGCTTTCAAATTATGATGGAGAATATTCACAGCGAAACGTATTCGTTGTTGATTGACACCTACATCAAGGACACCGCGGATAAGAATTATTTGTTCAACGCAATTGACACACTGGATTGCGTGAAGAAGAAAGCGGAGTGGGCATTACGTTGGATTAAAGGAGGAACCTTTACCGAGCGTCTAGTTGCTTTCGCCGCTGTTGAAGGAATTTTCTTTTCAGGAAGTTTCTGCAGTATTTTCTGGTTGAAGAAGCGTGGACTTATGCCGGGTCTAACATTCAGCAATGAGCTGATTAGTCGTGACGAAGGAATGCATTGTGATTTTGCTTGTTTGTTGTACAACAACCATATTGAAAATAAACTTCCAAAAGAACGCGTTCGTGAAATTATTGAACAAGCAGTTGCCATTGAGCGTGAGTTCATCACCGATGCGCTTCCTGTTCGATTGATTGGAATGAACAGCGATTTAATGAGTCAGTACATTGAGTTTGTTGCTGATCGTTTGTTAAACGAGTTAGGTAACGAAAAGATTTATAACAGCACTAATCCATTTGATTTTATGGATTTGATTAGTGTGGAAGGTAAAACGAACTTCTTCGAGAAACGCGTAGCGGAGTATCAAAAGGCCGGAGTAAAAGATGGTCCTTCAGAAGATTCGAGAGCCATTTCATTTTCAGAGGATTTCTAAGAAAATTAAGCATTAACGAAAATATAGTACGCACATGTTTGTAGTAAAAAGAGACGGTAGAAAAGAGACAGTTAAGTTCGATAAGATCACTGCTCGTATTTCAAAATTATGTTACGGGTTAAACCCAATCATTGATCCTTTGAAAATTGCCATGAAGGTAATTGAAGGAGTTTTCGATGGCGTAACAACGAGTCAGTTAGATACGCTTGCTGCTGAAATTGCTGCAACGAATACGACGACACATCCAGACTATGCTCTTCTTGCATCGCGTATTGCTATAGGAAACTTACATAAGAATACAACGAAATCGTTTTCACAAACGATTACTGATTTGTACAGTTATGTAGATCCTAAAACCGGTAAAAGTGCTGGTTTGATTGCTGAAGATGTTTATCAAGTTGTAATGGAAAATGCTCCGTTACTAGATAGCACCATCATCTATGACCGCGATTTTCAATTTGACTATTTCGGTTTCAAGACGTTAGAAAAGTCTTATTTATTGAAGATGCACGGCAAGGTTGTGGAACGTCCACAACATTTGTTCATGCGTGTTGCAGTTGGTATTCACAAAACAGATTTAGATGAAATTGTGAAGACGTACAACATGATCAGCGAAGGTTGGTTTACTCATGCAACACCTACGCTTTTCAACGCAGGAACACCGAAGCCTCAAATGAGCTCGTGCTTCCTTATTCAAATGAAAGACGACAGTATCCCAGGTATTTACGATACGTTGAAGCAAACTGCTTTGATTTCTCAAAGTGCCGGTGGTATTGGTTTGAGCATACATAATGTACGTGCAAAAGGTTCATATATCCGCGGCACGAACGGAACAAGCAATGGTATTGTGCCAATGCTTCGTGTATTCAACGACACTGCTCGTTATGTTGATCAGGGAGGTGGAAAACGTAAAGGTTCTTTCGCTATTTATCTTGAGCCATGGCATGCAGATGTTTATGACTTCTTGGACTTAAGAAAAAACCACGGTAAAGAAGAAGTTCGTGCGCGTGATTTGTTCTACGCACTTTGGATTCCAGATTTGTTCATGCAACGTGTGAAGGACAATGGAACATGGACCCTGATGTGTCCAAACGAGTGTCCAGGACTTTCAGATTGTTGGGGTGAAGAGTTTGAGAAATTGTATACCAAATACGAGGCTGAAGGGAAAGGAAGAGAGACGATTAAAGCCCAAGAACTTTGGTACAAGATTATCGAATCTCAGATTGAAACAGGTAACCCTTACATGCTTTACAAGGATGCTGCGAATCGCAAGAGTAACCAGCAGAACTTGGGAACCATTAAGAGTTCTAACTTGTGCACAGAGATTATCGAGTACACAGCACCAGACGAAATTGCAGTTTGTAATTTAGGGTCAATCGCGTTACCGAAATTCGTTAAAGACGGAGCATTTGATCACGATAAATTGTTTGAAGTGACTTACCAATTGACGGTAAACTTGAACAAGATCATTGACGGAAATTATTATCCAGTGCCTGAGACTCGCAATTCAAACATGCGTCACCGTCCAATCGGAATTGGTGTTCAAGGATTGGCAGATGCATTTATCTTGATGCGATTCCCATTCGATTCGGAAGAAGCTAAGAAGTTGAACCGCGAAGTTTTCGAAACGATTTACTACGCATCTTGTACAGCGTCGAAAGACTTGGCAAGAAGAGACGGTGCTTATGAGACCTTCCCTGGTTCTCCAGCATCGAAAGGAATTCTTCAATTCGATATGTGGAATGTTACTCCAACAGATCGTTGGGAGTGGAGTGTGTTGAAGGAAGAAATTGCAAAGTATGGTATGCGCAATAGCTTGTTGTTAGCACCAATGCCAACGGCATCAACGGCTCAAATCTTAGGAAACAACGAATGTTTTGAGCCATATACCACGAACATTTATTCAAGAAGAACATTGGCGGGTGAGTTCATTGTTGTGAATAAGCACTTATTGAAAGACCTTGTGAATCTTGGATTGTGGAACGACGGATTGAAGAACAAATTAATGTCAACGAGCGGTTCTGTTCAAAACATTGATGAGATTCCAGATAACTTGAAAGCACTTTACAAAACAGCATGGGAGATCTCTCAACGGGTAGTTATTGACATGGCTGCTGACCGTGGTGCGTATATCTGTCAAAGCCAGTCATTGAATATTTTCATGGAGAATGCAAACTTCGGAAAATTGACATCCATGCATTTCTATGCTTGGGAGAAAGGGTTGAAGACTGGAATGTATTACCTAAGAACAAAGGCTGCTACGGATGCGATTAAGTTTACAGTAGATAAGTCTCAACTGTCTCAGCCAAAAGCGGCTGTTGTTGCTGAAACAGCTCCAGTGACGGTGAGTATGAACATTACTCCAGACACACTTTCTCAAAAGAATGTAGATGCTATTGCATGTTCAATAGACAATCCGGATTCTTGCGAATCTTGTAGCGGATAATTCAGATTGCATTAAATTTGAAAGGGGGCCATTTTTTGGCCCTTTTTTCTTCATCGTATGTTTAATAAGTTCTCTCGTGAAATTAAATTTTTCATTGGGAATGGTTGTAATTTGTATTCGTATGAGAAATTTCCTTTTCTGTCTTATTGCTTTTTTTGCGGGAACAACTGTTTATTCTCAAACGCTGCGTGGAAAAGTGGTTGATCAGAATAAGGCCGCATTAACAGGCGCTGTAGTTTTTCAAAAGGCAACGAGCAATGGTGTTGTTACGGACTACGACGGTGAATTTTCAATTAAGGTGTCTCAATTACCTGCAACACTCGTTGTGAAATATGTTGGTTTCGCAGACCAAGAGATTTCAGTTCGAAACACGGATTTTATTATGTTGGAAATGAGTCAAGGCGATTTCGGTCCAACGGTAATAATAAAAGACACACGAATTACAGAGAAGCAGAAACAGAATCCTCTGACTGTTGAGCGAATGGATTTGACTGCAATAAAAAATTCTGCTTCAGGTAATTTCTATGAGGGGTTGGGTGCATTGAAGGGTGTGGATCTTACTACAGCTAGTTTAGGATTTCGGGTTATCAATACGAGAGGATTTAATTCAACTTCTCCGGTAAGAAGTTTACAATTGATTGACGGGGTAGATAACCAATCACCCGGATTGAATTTCTCTTTAGGTAATTTTCTTGGAGCTCCTGATTTGGATGTATTCGCAGTAGAAATTGTTCAAGGTGCGAGTAGCGCCTTTTATGGCCCTGGTGCATTCAATGGTGTAATAAAAATGGAGACGAAAGATCCTTTTGTTTACACAGGATTAACGGCCCAGTTGCGTGTCGGAGAGCGACAATTGGTTGAGCCTGCGGTTCGTTTTGCACATGCCTTTTCCAATAAAGACGGGTATAAATTCTTGGCGTATAAATTTAACGTTTTCGCTTTTAAAGCTCTAGATTGGGCGGCTGATAATCAATCTCCTGTTTACAACGGCGGTTTCTCAGCAAGCAATCCCGGTAGGTTTGATGCGGTTAACACATATGGTGATGAGTATTTTTCGGCTAACGACTTTTCTACATCGGCGCCATGGAATTATCCGGGATTGGGAACATTTTTCAGAACGGGCTACAGAGAAACAGATTTAGTGAATTACAATACAAAAAATGTGAAGGTAAATGCCTCAGTACATTTGCGTTTGAAGCCCGAATTAGAAGAGAATTCACCAGAACTCATTGTCGCAGGAAATGTAGGGCAAGGGACTACTGTTTATCAAGGAGACAACAGATTTAGTCTTCGTGATATTTTGTTTTATCAAGGCAGAGTAGAACTAAAGAAAAAGGATACTTACTTCATTCGGTTTTATGGAACAGGAGAGAATGCAGGAAGAAGTTTCGACCCCTATTTCACGGCTTTGAAATTGCAAGATGCTGCGCGTTCCGATGAAAATTGGTCACAGGTTTATGTGAATTATTGGACTCAGTATATAAAGCCTCGAGCTTTGGCTTTGGATTATCCAACCTTGGTTCCGAATCCAAATTGGGTTGGTGAAATATTAGACCCTGATTATTCGGAGTATAATCTACCATACGATTATGCTGCTTTGGCTCAATGGACTCAGGATTATAGTGATAGCTTAGCATACTGGCACGCCTTAGTTGAAAGTTTAACCAACAATGGTACATCAGGTATTCCTATGTCAGGCCAATATGGTTTTTTTCAGCCTGGATCTGCACTTTTCAACTCCAATTTCAATCAGATAACCTCTTCCAACAACAACGATGCAGATGCCGGAACACGGTTTTATGATCGGTCTTCGCTTTTTCATACACAGGGCGAGTATCAGTGGAAGGGTGCTGGTTTTATAGATTACCGGGTGGGAGGTAATGCACGTTTATACAAACCAAATTCAGCAGGAACAATCTTTACCGATGATTCTACAACAATTTACAATTACGAGGGTGGGCTTTATTTTGGAGCAACAAAGAAATTTTTGGAGAATCGTTTGATTGTTAGCGGAACTGTTCGTATCGATAAAAACGTGAACTTCGACGCGTTGGTTAGTCCAGCTGCATCGTTGGTATTTCAACCGAAGAAAAATCATTACTTGAGAGCTTCTTTTTCATCCGCATTAAGAAATCCAACACTGACTGATCAGTATTTAAGTTTGAATGTGGGGCCAGCAATCTTAAGCGGAAATTTGAATGGGGTAGAACGCCTTTATACTTTGGAGAGTTTTAATGAGTACAGAGAGAATTTAAATACCGCTCTTCTGGATTCATTCAGTATTGCATCCATTCGTCCTGAACAGGTGAAAACAATTGAGCTGGGTTACCGCGCGTCATTCTTTGATCAAAAATTATACGCTGATTTAGGTACTTATTATAGTGCCTACAAGCATTTCATAGGATACAATATAGGTATAGACGCGACATTTGATCCAGCAACAAGTATCATAGAGGAATTACAAGTTTATCGTTATTCGGCGAATTCTAAGAACATAGTAATTACACAGGGAGCAAATCTTGGTTTGAATTATTATTTCCACGAAAAGCACAGCTTGGGTGCGAATTACTCTTTCAATAGCATTGTAAGAAGTGATCCGAATGATCCGATTATTCCGGCCTTCAATACCCCTAAACACAAATACAATTTCAGCGTAACTGGAAACAAATTATTCGAATCGAGCGAAGGGAATTGCTGGGGGTATAGCTTGAATTACAAATGGATTCAGGGATATTTGTTTGAGGGATCTCCTCAATTCACTGGATATATCAATTCCTATGATATGGTTGATGTGCAGGTTAACTATAGTCTTATTGCTTCAAATGTCTTCATTAAGGTAGGTGCTTCAAATGTGTTAAATAACCAACAAGTTCAGGTCTATGGTGGACCTGCAATTGGAAGAATGGCTTATCTTAGCCTACAATATTCGTTTAATCATCAAAAATCAAATAAATAACTTATGAAAAAAATCTACTCATTACTTGCGATTGCATTGTTGAGTGTGACAAGTGCATTTGCACAGCGTTACATGACAGAGCAATTTACTTCGGTTGACGTGCAAACGGACGTTACCTATGGCGTGAACGCTACAGTATTGTATTATTCTCAGCTTGAACAAGCGGTTCCAGAGGCTTTGAAAATGGATGTGTATACGCCGTCTGGAGACACTGAAACAAACCGTCCGGTAATTCTTTATTTCCACACAGGTAACTTCCTTCCTTTTCCGCAAAACCAAGGTGCTGGTGGAACACGCACCGATTCAACCATTGTTGAATTATGTACACGTTTGGCCAAATTGGGTTACGTAGTTGCTTCATGCGATTACCGTTTGGGATGGAATCCAGTAGCTCCTACTCAAGAAGAGCGCGTGAACACATTGATCAATGCAGCTTACCGCGGTGTTCAAGATTGCCGTACCGCTGTTCGTTATTTCCGTAAGACTGCTGCTGAAGATGGTAACCCATTCGGAATTGATCCAGCACGCGTTGCAGTTTGGGGTCAAGGTACAGGTGGTTATATCACATTTGCTGTGACAGGTATCGATGCATACTCTGACTTGCTTCTTCCGAAATTTACAGCAAGCTCTGGTTTGCCAATGGTTTTAGCTCCTGTAAATGGCGATATCTATGGGACTTCAGTAGGTGTTAATCCATTAAACAATGATACATTGTGCTACGCAAACCACGTTGGATATAGCTCAGATATTAATGTGGCTCTTAACATGGGTGGTGCATGTGGAGATATTTCTTGGATCGACGCAACGGACAATCCATTGATTTCCTTCCAAGTTCCTTCGGATCCATTTGCTCCTTATTATACTGGTACTGTTATCGTTCCAGGTTTAGACTTACCAGTTGTTGAAGTGCAAGGGAGTTACGATGTTCAATTGGCAATGAGCCAATATGGAAACAACGGTGTTTTTGAGTTGGCTGAAGGTTATGCGCCTGGTCAAGTTTATACAGATGCAGCAAATTCAACGAACAATGGCTTCCACGGATTATTTCCTTTGGAGCGCCCAGTAGGTGCGGAATATGATTCAGCACCTTGGGAGTGGTGGGATGCTGCAAC
>JBIKRF010000114.1:0-6369 GCA_044349305.1 Flavobacteriales bacterium | reverse complement strand
CTGCCTCTCTTCAAATCCATGAAAAGTCATTAGCATCGATATACAATAGATTTGAAGCCATACTTCCTGAATGGATTGCGTGTATTGAACGAAGTTTTCTTTCGGAGGGAATGAAGGAGGAATATGTTAATCTGTTGCAGAAAAGATTCGAGAAGCTTTTTTCTTGAAGTAACCATTAGCTCACCAACCGAAACGCCCGTTTCGTCTGATCTATTTCTGAATTACTAATTCCAAACTGCTTAGCCACTATTCGCCATTTTGAAATTTCACTTTGCATTTCAGTCAGAATTGCTTCAGCTTTTTCTTTTTTCAATTGATAAAGTCTTGCGGTTTCCAGAGCCAATGAAATTTCTTGCTCGTTACTGTTTTCAGAGATATTCAATGTTAAACCATTTCCCATTTCATTCGGATTCATATCATAAGCCGGGGACAAACGCCAACCCGATTGAGTAAGGATAAATCCATGGTTACGCAAATGGTCATCGGTGTTTGAGACTAAAATATTAAATAGCATTCTGCGCCAAAGTTGTTCAAGATCTTCTTTTGCTGAAGGACTATACTGAATGATAAACCCCGCCAAATCTAAGTATCCAACACCATCAATATGATCTGCTCCATCTTGGTAGCCCAATAGTGTCATGGCCGAAGCGAAATGAAGGCGTCGATTGTTCTCTATTCTGTCGAAGCGTTTTGTCAAGAACGTGTGATGCTTTCCTGAAAACTTTTGCAATTTCGCATCTGGAACAACAATGCCGCAGGCATTTGCTAATTGATGAACAACCATTTCCCAAGCACCTGAATTTTTTTCATCTCTTGAACTGGGAAATTTCGCAATCCACAGATTTCCGTTTTCATCAATAACACTTGCTTTTGGTCTAGCGCCACCCAGCGATGATCCTGGATCAATTAATAAGCTTAACCATTTGGAATATTCAGGATCATTGATGGCATCTTCTCTTTCCAATTGCAAGCTGGCATTTTCCAATTCACGAAGAGAGGTCCAGGGAGGAGTTGCCATCTTCTTTTGATTATTCATGAACTCGCCCTCAGGACTCAATTTAAATCGCAAAGCGCCCATGCGATTACCATCAAAAACTCCCAATAAATAATCACTTTCAAAAAGCGTTCTTTCTTCTCTGTTTTCCAACTTCGCTTGCCAGGCTTCTCTTCTGCGCATCAATAATTTACCCCATCGATCGGGAGAAGAATCTAAGAATAACCCGAAGTTGCTTTTCTCGTCGGGTAAGAATTGTTTACCCTTGTAAAACCCCAGATTGGGATCAAGGAAAATTACCTCTTTGTTGGTTGTCATCCACGACTCGTTGTATTCAAAAGAAAATATCTCTTTTCCACGAATACGCTGGGCCGTTAATATGCCCATGAGTTGAGGATTACCCGATGGTTCCCAGTCTGTATAGACCCATATCGTTTGCTCATTTTTCTTCATGGACTATTTTTTAGTTTTCGGAGCGCGCTTACCCGATAGAATTCCAGCATCTTGAAGTTTTCTACCCAATGGATCGTCAGCAGCAACGGCGAGCAAATCCTTTTCTAATCCCAAAACGAAGAGTACCTGTAAATAGCTGCCAATGGCTACCGTTGGACTACCCTGCTCAATGTTGTAAATCGTTTTTCTACCTAATCCTGTTCGCTCTGCTATCTGCTCTGCGCTTAATCGTCTGCGCAAACGAGCCAGTTGAATTTGCTCTCCAAGCTCCTTCAGAATCTTCAAGTTTTTTGGCAATATGGCAGGTGTCGTTTTCATATAACACGTCTTATAAAGGACAAATATAAGTTTTTTATCCTTTTTATGACACGTTACAGATGATTATTCAACATAATAACTTATATCAACTCACTACAACAACGTTGAAATCGGAGCGATTGAAAAATTAAAAATAATGCTATTGGGAAGACAGTCAGAATAGTCAGCAAATAATTCTATTCCTCTAATTTCTAATATGAATAGGTAGATAAATAAAGCGACGATTACCAAATCCGCCCCTTCCAAAACTTCCACCCTCAGGGCTTCCAATTTCATCATAAAAAGCAGTTTTGTCCCCATTTATTGCTGCGATGTTTACATCAATTGGATCATCACTTACAGGAGGTTTAGGAGTAATATCCTTTATGTTAACATCGTTTACAACTGATACACTTCGCGTTGCCGAGTTTTGGCTTACGTTTTGAAAAACCTGAACCCAAATCCCCAGGGCAATTGATGCTAACAATACTATTTTCAATTTATTTTCCATCTAAATCTTCTTTAACAAAAATTTAATCCAACGGCACACTTGGCAGCTCATTGGAGATTTGAACCTCCGCAGTTACTGGAGATGCCGCTGAAGCATCCGCCTTTACTTTCTCTTTCTTCTTTGCCGTTTTAAGAATCTTCTTTTTCGCTTCATCTGATTCTTCACCTTCTGTAATTTCTCTTTTGATTACCCCTGTTTGAAGAACTTTAACGATTTCTTCATTAGTAACTTTTAAATCGGGATAAATTGCTTTCAACTCTTTCTTAATCGAATTCAAAACTGATTCCGTGTATAGCAAGTTCCCAATCATAAATTTGTTGGTGGCTTGTTTCTGCACGTAGATATTTTCGAGTGAACTTTTCTGAATCCCCTCTTTGGTCAGCGTGTAAAGCAATTCCAAGTCATCCGCGGACTTCGCTTTGATATTTAAAAATTCAAATTGAAATACTGGAATGTGTTGAATAGGCTTTGTGAAAAGAATCTTATACACTCTCCAAGTAACTCCGTTCGTAAGAATTACCCAATCAATTCCTTTGTTCGCTCCGTAGTCAACCGCTTGCTTTACGTGCGGATCTTTCAATTCAATTCCAATGGCCTTCGCCTCAACAATAATAGCAATGTTACCATTAATCTTCAACGCTAAATCGCAAAAAGTTCCACGAATAGAATGCTCGGTTGTAATATCTGTATACTTATCAAACCCAAGAATCTCACTGAAAATTCCAGTGAGTAAAACAACAGTATCCGATTCATTCGCATCTCTTATTTTAGCCGCTTCCACAATTGGTTGAAATCTCTTCAATCCTTCTATTATTCTACTTTGAATTTTTGCTGGTATTGCCATTTTGATAATTGTTTACAAATCAAATTTAAGGAAAGTTTTGCCGTAACTTCTAGATCTAAATACAATCGCACACAAAAGCAAAACTTTCCTTAAATTTGAAATATGTTGAATAGACTAAATATTGGCAAAAAGGCATTTGCGGTTTGGCTTCTTTGGATTTTTGTTTGCCTTTCTTTTTGGATAATTCCAGGTTCTGAAAACAAGACGGAATTTTTCCTCTATCGTTTCTTTTCAGTATTCGACATTTCCAAAATTTATTACTATTGGGATTATCAAGAAACATTTGTTCTTGGTGTTGGACCGATGATTATTTACCTTTTTGTGAAAAATGTATTTGGAAAAATTGAGTAATGCCTGGTGTGAAATTCACCTTACATTTATTTTTAAACTATGAAAAAAACACTATTGTTTTTAACGGGGGCGTATTTCCTTTATTCCTGTAATCCAGACTGCACGAATCCCACACAACCAGGACCATTGGTGGGGTCCGTAATATCGAACACCAGAATAGATTTATCATGGACCGACAATTCTAATAACGAAACAGGATTTAAAATTTTACGAAGAACAGAAACACCTACAGGAACAATATTAAGTCCCTATACTCTCATTGGGACTACCTCTGCTGATATTATTAGTTATAGTGATACAGGGTTAACCCCATTCAAACATTACACTTACCAAGTGTATGCCATTAATGCAGAATGTACTTCAGAACCTTCTAATCAAATCACACTTTATGCAAGCGTTATCACTGCACCAGTGATAACTACAACAGCTGTTTCATCCATTAATACATCCACAGCTATTTGTGGAGGCACGATAGTAAGTGATGGCGGAGGCAGTATAACGGCCAGAGGTGTTTGTTGGAGCACGAGTCCTGAACCAACAGTTGCTCTGCCGACGAAAACAGTCAATGGTAGTGGTATTGGTACATTTGTTAGTAATTTAAACGGACTTTTAACTAATACTACATATTTTGTAAGGGCCTACGCGACTAATGCCTACGGAACCTTTTATGGACCTAACATTAATTTTTACACTGCAGATCCATCTATTCCATATTTCTTCGATATTGACGGCAATAAATATCTTGAAGTAAATATCTGTAACCAAACATGGATGCAATCTAATCTGTCAGTTTCTAAATATACGGATGGTACGGAAATTCCACAGGTTAGTCCTTGGCAAATGTCTAACACAACCTTGACCACAGGTGCCTGGTGCTATTGGTACCAATATCCTGGAGTACCCCCATCAACAAATTACCACGGGATTATTTACGGAAAGCTTTATAATTGGTATGCGGTGGCAGGTATTCACGATGCAGCTTCCTACAGCAATCCCGCATTAAGAAAAAAACTTGCTCCCAACGGTTGGCATATTGCAAGTGACGCCGAATGGTCCACATTAACCTCTTGTTTAGGAGGAGAACTTAATGCCGGAGGGAAAATGAAAGAAACTGGTACAATACATTGGTCAAGTCCTAATACTGGAGCTACGAACATTAGTGGTTTTACAGCACTTCCAGGTCTTAGGGCAGCTCCAAACAGTGGGTATGCAACTGTTGGTTCTTCCGCCTATTGGTGGACTTCTACACAAAACCAAAGTAACGACGCTTGGACTCGATATTTGGGATCAGGATCTCAAAATGTATATAGAAATACTATGGGCAAAGCTGTGTTTTACTCAGTTCGTTGTGTAAAGGATTAACCATTTTTTTTGTTAAGCGGACCAAACAATCGCTCGATTATTTGACCAATCAATTTCAGGGGAGGACTAGGCTGCCTGAGCCCTCACACCACTACTTCCCGATGCAAAACTTTCCAAAAATCGAATGAAGGATATCATCTGCCGAGATGTTGCCGGTGATCTCGGAAAGGTGATACAAGGTCTTGCGAATGTCTACGCTTAAGAGGTCGGAAGGAATGCCCTGCTGCATACCCGTTAAGACTTCCGTGAGGGCAATGGAGGCGAGACGCAGAGATTCATGGTGACGCGCATTCGTGACAACCGTGTCGCTTTCGTTCAATTGAGGCGCGAAGCTTTCAACCAACCAATTGCGTAACTCTGATATGCCCGCGCCTTCTTTCGCAGAGATGCGCAACGTGTCCGCTCCTTCCACCTTCAATTCAAAATTCGGATTCGAATCGATCTTGTTGAAGACCACCAACACCTTCGCTTCCGCGCGAGCATGCGAACGTATCGATTCCAACATCTCTTCTATCTGCGCTTGCGAAGTGTTCACCACATCTACCAACAACAAAACCAACTGCGCATGCGACACCTTTTCCATACTACGCGCAATACCCATCTGCTCTATGGTATCCGATGTCTCGCGAATTCCGGCCGTATCTATAAATCGGAACTGAATTCCTTCCACATTCAATACTTCTTCCACCGTATCACGCGTGGTTCCCGCTATGTCACTCACAATCGCGCGCTCCTCATTCAACAAGGCATTCAACAACGTTGACTTCCCCGCATTCGGTGCACCAACAATGGCAACCGGAACCCCGTTCTTGATGGCATTGCCCAACTGAAAACTGTCGCGCAACTGAACCACCACCTTCAAGATTTCATTCAACAAATTCAACAACTGTGTGCGGTCGGCGAACTCGACATCTTCTTCCGAAAAATCCAATTCCAATTCCAGCAACGATGCGAAATGAATCAAACGTTCACGCAACGATTCAATCTCCTTCGAAAATCCTCCGCGCATCTGATGAACCGCCTGCTTATGCGCCGCAGCACTTTCAGAAGCAATCACATCTCCAACCGCCTCTGCTCGACTCAAATCCATTCGTCCATTCAAATAGGCACGCATGGTGTACTCGCCTGGTGTGGCCATGCGACATCCGCTTTCCTGCAACAATTGCAAAATGCGCTGCTGAACGTAACGCGATCCGTGACAAGCTATTTCAACCACATCTTCCCCCGTGAAGCTATGCGGACCTTGAAACAAGGTCACCACCACTTCATCCAAAATTTCCTGCCCATCGAAAATGCATCCGAATAACGCCTTGCGTTTTTGTTCGGGTTGAAGCGGCTTCGAGAAGAGTTTTCCAACTATTTCCCAGGCCGCCTTTCCGCTTACGCGAACCACCGCAATACCGCCTACTCCTTGCGGTGTAGAAAGGGCGCAGATCGTCTCTTCTCTTGAAATTGCATTCATGTTCTGCAAAAATGAGAAACAATCCGCAATAGAACGACTAAACTTTCCAAATTATGACTAATTTCGCCCGAGCAAAAAATTAAACCTCATGGGCG
>JBIKRF010000029.1:0-23575 GCA_044349305.1 Flavobacteriales bacterium | reverse complement strand
TCATACTTGTCGGTAGCACGTTGAATAGGCATTTTCTTGTTGTTTCTGAAATGATCGATGCACAAGTTGTGTGCAATACGCATGATCCATGCAGAGAATTTACCTTCTTCGTTGTACTGTCCGTCTTTCAATGCTTGCACAGCCTTTAAGAAAGTGTCTTGGAACAAATCGTTAGCCAATTCGCGGTCGCGAACAAACATGTAGATTTTACCAAACACCTTAGACTTGTAACGTGACATTAACTCACGGAATGCGGGTTCGTTGCCATGTAAATACATGGTTACCAATTGGCGATCTGATTCGAGTGATAAGCGCATAACGTCCTCCTTTTTTTAGATGGTTCAACTTAATTTAGAACTGAAAAAAAAGTAGTGTTATAATCTATAGGCGCTTAATGAGATTTTTGTTTCAATGTCATTCTTTCGACATCTTGAAAACGAATATAGTTAATGTTTTTACGAATAGCAAATATTTTTTTACTTTTTTTTCTTTCCAACCAATGAACAATAATGTGAAAGAAGAGGTAATACCTTTGACACTGCAACATGAAAGACGTGAAGAAAGAGAACCACAAAACCCACATTATTATTAAGGGTGCACGCGTGCACAACTTAAAAAACGTTTCCGTTTCAATACCAAGAAACAAGTTGGTAGTACTTACAGGATTAAGTGGTTCAGGAAAAAGCAGTCTCGCATTTAACACGTTGTTTGCAGAAGGACAGCGCCGTTATGTGGAAAGTCTTTCATCTTATGCACGACAGTTCTTGGGACGTTTCGACAAACCAGATGTAGATTCAATTATAGGTATTAGTCCAGCCGTTGCCATTGAGCAGAAAGTAACCGGGAGAAGCTCGAGATCTACTGTAGGAACTTCAACTGAGATCTACGATTACATTAAGTTGCTCTATGCCCGAATAGGTATTACCTACTCGCCTATTACAGGAAAATCGATAACAAAGAACAACACATCTGACGTGGTAAATGCCATTTTCAATTTGAAAAATGAAACACGCTTCGCTATTGTTTGTCCGCTTAAAATAGAATCAGAAACTTCGTTTCAAATCGGAAAAGAAACCTTGTTAGCGCAAGGATTTAGCAGACTTGTTTACGACAATGAATTCATTGAAATTCAAGATGCGGAATACTCTTCCAAACACACGTACTACTTGCTCATTGACCGTATGTCGAAAGACGATGAGTTGGAAGCTTCGCGTCTAGGAGACAGCGTAGATCTTGCGTTCTCATTGGGACACGGGCATTGTGCGCTTTTCTTTCCAGATAAAAAGAAATATGAATTCTTCGCCAATCAATTGGAAGAAGACGGAGTTGTTTTCGAAGAACCTTCGTTGAATTTATTTTCCTTCAACAACCCCGTAGGTGCATGCAAAACATGCGAAGGATTTGGAAGCATTATAGGTATCGATTCGAAGCTGGTTATCCCAAATGAAAATCTTTCGATTTACCAAGATTGCATTGCTTGTTGGAAGGGTGACAAACTAAGTGGTTGGAAAGACGATTTGATTCGCAATGCGAAGAAAGCCGACATTCCCATTCACACGCCTTACCGCGATCTGTCAACCCTTCAGAAGAAAACCATTTGGGAAGGATGTACGCATTTTCATGGAATAAATACTTTTTTCAAATACCTTGAAGCAGAGACTTATAAGATTCAAAATCGCGTTTTACTCTCTCGCTATCGCGGAAGAACAGCGTGTCCGGAATGTCACGGAACGCGTTTAAAAAAAGAGGCGAATTATGTGAAGATTGCAAACACTTCGGTGTCTGAATTAATGCTTCTTCCGTTGCATAAATCGTTGAACTTTTTCGAGACACTTTCATTGAGCAAACATGACGAATCGGTTGCGAAAAGAATACTTTTAGAAATAAAAAACAGACTTCGCTTTTTATGCGAAGTAGGCTTGGAATATTTAACCTTAAATCGTCTTTCCAACACACTCAGTGGAGGTGAAGCACAGCGCATACATCTCGCGACCAGCCTAGGAAGCGCGTTGGTTGGGTCAATGTATATTTTAGATGAGCCAAGCATTGGTTTGCATCCGCGAGACAGCAAGCGCTTGCTCGAAGTTTTGAAGAATCTTCGCGACCAAGGGAACACAGTAATCGTTGTTGAACACGAGGAAGAAATTATTCGCAACGCAGATTACATCATTGACATTGGTCCGGAAGCGGGTGCCAAAGGAGGTGAAATTGTATTCGAAGGATTGGCAAAAGATCTCGAGACAAAAGGTAAGACTTTAACGGGAGAATATTTGCGCGGAGATAAGAAAATTCAAATTGAAAAAACGAAGAAAAAAATCAACGACTTCGTGTCGTTGAAAGATGTAAATCTTCACAATTTAGATAACGTAAGCATTGACATACCACTTCACGCATTCAGCGTGATTACTGGAGTTAGCGGTTCTGGAAAAAGCACCTTAATCAAAAGTGTGCTCTACCCTGCCCTTCAAAATGCATTGAATGGAATTGCAGAAAACAGTTCAAAGTACAGCGAACTTTCCGGAAGTATTTCTTCCATAAAAGCCTTAGAATTTGTCGACCAAAATCCGATTGGAAAAAGTAGTCGTTCCAACCCTGCAACCTACTTAAAAATCTACGACGACATTCGAGCATTATTTACTTCACAACCGTTGGCAAAACAACGCAACATGAAGCCTGCATTTTTTTCGTTCAACGTCACTGGAGGAAGATGTGATACCTGCGAGGGAGAAGGGATTCAGACGATTGAGATGCAGTTCATGGCCGATGTAGAATTGGTTTGTGAAACATGCAAAGGAAAGCGATTTAAGGAAGAAGTTTTAGACGTTCAATACCGCGAAAAAAACATTGCGGATGTTTTGGATTTAACTGTTGATGAAGCCATTGAGTTTTTCGGAGAGGACACTTCAACTTCTGCCAAGCACATTGTACAAAAACTAACGCCGCTCAAGGCTGTAGGCCTTGATTACGTAAAGCTTGGACAAAGCAACAGCACCTTATCAGGTGGAGAAGCGCAACGTATTAAACTTGCGTCATTCTTAATTAAAGGACCGAATCAACCGCACACTTTGTTCATATTTGATGAACCTACTACCGGCTTGCATTTTCACGATGTCCAGAAGTTGATGATCACGTTCCAAGCACTACTTGCGCAAGGACATACGGTTATAGCGATTGAGCATCATACGGATGTAATGCGCTGTGCCGATTGGATTGTAGACATCGGCCCTGAAGGCGGAGAGAAAGGCGGGAATATTTTGTATTGCGGACCTTTCGACGCATTCTTGAAAACAAAATCATACACTGCAGACGCATTAAATTCTTAATACATCAGAAAATAATTTTAGAAAAAATGTGTTGTTCAACCATGAGAAAATTAGTTTCGTTTAGCATTGCAGCTGTTATAAGTTTAGCGAGCTGTTCACAACAAAAACAAAATCAAAGCACCCCAAGTAATATGGCACCACCGGTAGTTAAAACTGAAGAAGAATGGAAGAAGGAACTCTCTCCTGAGCAATTTCGAATTCTGCGTGAAAAAGGCACTGAGCGTGCGTTTACTGGTGAGTTTTGGGACCATCATGACATTGGAACATACAGTTGCGCAGCATGCGGACAAGAGTTGTTTCAATCCGATTCGAAATTCGATAGCGGATGTGGATGGCCGAGCTATTTCAAGCCGATAAATGAACTGGTTATTTCAGAGGATAAAGACACCTCTTACGGAATGGTAAGAACAGAGGTTATGTGTAGCAAATGTGGCGGACATTTAGGACATGTTTTTCCTGACGGGCCACCTCCTACTGGACTGCGTTATTGCATCAATTCTGGAGCGCTAATTTTTAAACCGAATAACCCTTAACAGCGCTGTCAACACTACGAAGTAGCGTTTGCGCGTCGCGTGGACTCAACTGCTTTCCAAAACGAATTTTCGAACGATTGTGTACGAATCCCAATCGTTCTCCACCCATGATCCAAAAGCTATCGTCCATAAAATAAAAGAACGAATTTTCGTCTTGTTTTACAGTGCCCAATTGCTTGATTTTTTCAAGATCAAACTTCTCTATTTTCCCGCGATTTCCAAAGGCATTTTGAAGCGTCATTTCGCCTTTTTTAAATACCAATATTTCCCTGCCAGACTTTCTCCACATAAGCACTTTTAGTGTGCGATAAAAGAAGAAAGACCATAAGGCCGTTGAGATTAAAAAGAAGATTTGCTCTCCGCCATTTGGTGAGGTGAACAACGAATAAATAAAAACACCGCCGCAAAACGTCCAGGCCATAAGCCACGTGTACAACAGCGCTTCTTGCCAGCGCTCTACACTTTGGGAAATGGTTATAGTTAACTGCTCTTTTTCACGCACAACCTGAATGCGTTTTCCTATGAATTGCGGGGCTGTCTTATTCATGACTTCAACACTTTATCGTATAGTTTTTCATACAAGGGAAGCACCGCTTCTAGTGAGAATGCACCGGCTCTTTCTCTTGCTTGATCTTTAAATTTCATTAGGCGCTCTTCTTTTTCAATGAGGTAAAAGACTTGTTTCGCCATTTCATCTACATCGCCAACATTACTCATCAATCCAGAAACACCGTGTCTATTCAACTCGGGCAAACCTCCTGCATTGCTCGATACAACGGGCACTCCGCTTGCCATGGCTTCAAGTGCAGCTAAACCAAAACTTTCAGATTCAGATGGAAGAAGCATTACATCTGCGGCTGATAAAAGCTCCATTGGGTTCTTCACATTTCCAACAAAAACAACATCGTTCAATTGATTTTCACGCGCGAATTGTTCGGCTTTTGAACGGTCAGGACCATCACCAACCATGATTAAAACAGAAGGCTTCAGATCGTTCACACGCTTGTAAATTTCCATTACATCCATTACGCGTTTCACAGGTCTGAAGTTCGAAATGTGAATGAGCATGGGCGTGCTGTTTGGCGCATATTCTTCTCGAATTTCTTTTACAATTTCTTCATCGATTAAATTCGGATTCAAGAAATTCGGAATGACTTCAATGTCTATGTTAATTCCGAAAAGTTTGTACGTGTCTGTTCTCAAACTCTGCGAAACAGCAGTAACGGCGTCGCTTTCATTGATAGCGAAAGAGATTACAGGTTCAAAGGAAGCGTCTCTTCCCAACAAGGTGATATCGGTTCCGTGAAGTGTCGTAATCACAGGAAGATTGACTCCTTCCCTTTTTAAGATTTGTTTAGCCATATAAGCCGCACTTGCATGCGGAATAGCGTAATGCACATGCAGAAGATCTAGTCCTTCATGCTTGGCTACATCGACCATTTTGCTGGCAAGAACAAGCTCGTACGGTGGATATAAAAACAACGGATAGTCGCTTACGTTAACTTCGTGATAGCGCACATTTTTTCTTAAAGATCCAAGACGAACCGGTTGTGAATATGTGATGAAATGAATCTCGTGTCCCTTTTCAGCAAGTGCCTTACCCAACTCTGTCGCAACCACACCGCTACCCCCGAAAGTCGGATAGCACACAATACCAATCTTCAATTTTTTTTCCATAGTGCAAGGGAGCAAAACTCCATTGCAAAAGTACTACGGTTTGAGAGGAAAAAGCTTGTAAATCTCTTCCTGAATTCTAGGGCGAATACGCAGGTCGTTAATCTTCCAATTTTCAGAGCTTGGGCAATTCCGATTGCTTAGGAAAACGAATACTGTTCCGTTTGCCGGATCTGCCCAACAAAGCGTTCCTGTAAATCCAGAATGGCCAAAGCTTTCGTCACTAGCAGAAGGTCCTGTTGCACCCGTCCATTTGCCAAAGCCCGGTTTATCAAATCCCAAACCTCTGCGGTTGTCTTTGAAGTGGCGAGCTGTAAATAAATCCATAGTTTCATGATGAAAGAATTCATTTGTGCCGTATGTACCGTCGTTCAAACACATTTGCATTAACGCGGCGCAATCATTCGCATTACCGAACAATCCTGCATGTCCAGCAACTCCTCCCATTAACGCCGCACCTTGATCGTGCACATATCCGCGTACCGCCTGACGTCTCCATTTGGTATCTGTTTCCGTTTCTGCGATCATCTTAACAGGCCAATTCGCTTGAGGGTTGTATCCCATAGAACGTAATCCCATGGGTTTGTAGAACGATTCTGAAACATAGAAATCCAAAGGCATTCCCGTAATTTTTTCGATCATTTTCTTGTAGTAGTAATAACCCAAATCACTGTACAAATAACCTTGATCTGGATTCAACTTCACCTCTAGAATTTCTTTGTAAATGGAATCAGACATTTCTTTGGTGGTCCACATATCGGCGCAAACCGGATTGCTGCATTTATCGGTGTGTTCCTTCGACAAGCAGTTTCCGTCCCACTCTCCGCCTTTTACAGTTAAGTTGGTGAAGTCTTTCCAAGCTGGAAGACCAGCAGTGTGGGAAAGCATGCGCTTCAATTGCATCTTCGCATGAGGATGTCCCGCAGGAAATTCGATGTATTCGCCAATGGTTTTTTCCACATCAATCTTCCCTTCATCTACCAATTTCATTAATGCCATAGTTGTTGAAAGCATCTTTGTCACCGAAGCAAGGTCGTAAATCGAGCTTTCAGACACTTTCTGCGTCTTTGCCTTGTCTAGGTATCCAAAACTCTTATTGTAAAGAATAACGCCGTCTTTCGCGATTAAAACGCGACATCCCGGGTAAGCGCCTTGATCCAATCCTTCCTTCACAATCTCATCAACCTTCGAGAATAAATTTGTTTCGGTTCCTGCAACTTCGGTTGGAGCATTTGCCATCATATCTTCAACATAAACACTGCTGTTCCCGTTTGTTTGAGCACTGCTCGTAACGAAATTGAACCATCCCGTTTGCGAAGGCTTCAAATAACGCATTCTTCCTGCGGATTGAAAAACCTTGCCTTGCCCCTCTTTGAATTTCGTTCCAACGGAAACAGGTAATTTTCCTTGAAAAGGAATAACACCACATATCGCATCTGCCGTTACTTGTTGTGTTAAATCGTCGGGCTGATAAGCGACAACGAAAGAACTCACACCCTTCCATTCTGATTTCTCTAAGGCATACGGACAAGCGAACATAACCACTGTTGTAGTGAAGTGCTCTGCTATTTTTTCCGCAGCATGTGTGCCGTTGGGGGTAATTCCGAAATTGGTGTTTGCCTTGTTTGTTGTTCCCAAAAATGCAACAAGAACATCGGTGCAATTCTCTTTCATTTTTGAAATCACCGATTGTACTTCAGCATCGGTGCATTCCTTTCCCAACGAATGAATCTCTGCGGCTTTGTATTGATCTACACTTTTTGCAAAGGCGCAATTCACATCGTCCCCGATAACTACAACACCCAATGGCTTCTGCCATTTGTCTGTGTCTTCGTATGGGATTTTACTTTCAGAGATGACCGTAATTGAACTTTCAATGCAGCGTCTGCGCAGCGCTGTAGCATAGGGCAAATTCAAATCACTCGAAATTCCTTTGATTGGAATTGAGTTAAATTTATGCGCACCAACGCGTTCTTTCGCCTTTAAAACTTTAAGCGCCTTTGCTGTAATTTCAGCTTCGGTGATTCTTCCTTGCTGAATCGCTTCTTTCACTTTTTGAATGGCCAACGGCACATTCAGTGGAAATAAGACAACGTCGTTTCCAGCAATGAGTGCACGCACATCGGCCTCTCCCGCGGGGAAATATTTCGCAACACCTTCCATGTTCATAGCATCAGTAAGCACCAACCCCTCAAATTTCAAACTGTCGCGAAGCAATCCGGTGATGATATTTTTTGAAAGTGTACTTGGGACATGCGCTTCTTTTTCAAACTCGGGAAGAGATAAATGTGCGACCATGACACTTGCCAATCCGTTTTCAAACATCTTTCTATAAGGCTTGAATTCATTGGAAGAAAGCTGCGCGTAATTTTTATTTACAACGGGAAGTTCCTTGTGCGAATCGGCATCTGTATCTCCGTGCCCAGGAAAATGTTTCGCATTTGCCAAGACCCCATTGTCTTGCATCCCCTTCATATAGGCCATTCCGCAAACGGTTACACGATCGGCATTCTCACCAAATGAACGGTTCGAAATAACAGGATTCTTTGGATTGGAATTCACGTCAACGACAGGAGCGAAGTTCATGTGCACGCCAATGCGCTTGCATTGACGAGCGACTTCCTTTCCAAATTCATAAATAAGTTTTTCATCCATTGAAGCTCCCAATGTCATGGCACGTGGGAATGAAATGGTGCTGTCTAACCGCATACCTAGTCCCCATTCAGCATCGATTCCAATGAGCAATGGAATTTTTGATTTAGCTTGAAATCGATTCGTCAATTTCGCTTGACGCAAGGGGCCACCTTGAAAGAAAATAATTCCACCAATGCCGTTGTTCTTGATTAGTGCATCGATTTGCGTTGGGTTGTAAGACTCTTTTTTCTCGTCGCTCCAAGCGGCTACCATGAAGAGTTGTCCAATTTTCTGATCGAGGGTAAGTGTTTTGATGAGGCTGTCGGACCATGATTCTGCGAAAGATGTTGCACAAGATGCTTCGCAAGATTCTACGAAAGATGCTTCGCAAGATTCTGCAAAAGATTCTTCGAAAGATGCTTTGCTAGATTTTAGGATTGGACGAAATGCGAGCAGTAAAATCACTAACGCGAGAACAGGCCATTTCAAAAATTTCTTCATGTGTTAAAGTTATTGGCACACGAGAGAATACGAAAAACTGTTCCACGTATTTTACAACATCAAAATGTGAATGAACTATTAAGCTGTTTTCAACTCAATTGCCTTTCTGGCTTGCACCATAAGGAACGAAAACTGTTCTTCTTCGGTCAAGTTAGAATTATCAAGAACAATTGCATCTGTTGCCTTTCTGAGCGGATCTGCAGCGCGGGTGGTATCTTGAAGATCGCGTTGCGCAATGTTTTCACGAACATCTTCAATGGAAATACTTACTCCATTATTCTTCAATTGAAGGTAACGACGTTGCGCTCTTACTTCAACATCAGCAGTCATAAAGACTTTTAATTCTGCTTCAGGAAGCACAACTGTTCCGATGTCCCTTCCATCCATAACTACTCCACCATTCTCGGCCATGCGCTGTTGAATGCGCACCAACTTCTCTCGAACTTCTTTGATTGCGCTAATGGCTGAAACGTGCGCGCTCACTTGCATGCTGCGAATTTCCTTGTCAACACATGCGCCATTTAAAAAAGTCTCAATCTCTTGTGTGTCTGAATTGTATTTGAATTGAATCAAAATGAGGTGAAGAGACTCAACCAACATTTTCTCGTCGATTGAACTGTTACTTTGAATATAGCCATGCTCAATGGCGTAGAAGGTAACCGCTCTGTACATTGCACCTGAATCGATGTAGATGTAATTCAAGTTTTTCGCTATGGCTCTTGCTAGTGTGCTTTTACCACAAGAAGAATAGCCATCTATGGCAATGTTGATTTTGTTGGTCACTTGGTTAGGGAATTGAAGGCCCGAATTTACAATGCATCCGCGGAAAACACCAAGATTTATTTTAAAATGTGGTAATATTGCCGACATGAAAAGTTTCAAAGTCATATGCACTTCAATTTTACTAGCAATTGCTGCTTCTGCAACTTTTCATTCTTGCGACAACATACCCTATTTCGGACATCAAGAAGGTAAGATTATCTACGACGTTTCATTTCCATATGAAACGAACGACATAAAGCTCGCTCTTTTCCCAAGTGAAATGACTTGCATTTTCGATGGTGAACATCAGCATACCCTTATTGAATCTGCTTACGGCATCGTAAAATCGGAATTTATTATTGATCATAAAAAGAAAGAATTCAACCATTTGGTTGCGTGTTTTGGTAGTGATTATGTCATGCACTTGAATGAAGGTGAATTCAATGAATGGATCAAACAATTCCCATCTGTTCGATTGGAACCTACGGAAGAAACCATGAACATTGCGGGATACGAATGCAAAAAGACCATTGCCTACTTCAAAAGCGATTCACTCCCTTCGGTTGAATTATACAGCACAACCAAGTTAGATTTAGATGGAAACAACTGGTGGAATACATACGCCGGAGTTGAAGGAACACTCTTGGGTTATGATATTGAACAATACGGAAGACGCATGCAAGTGCGCGCGCGCGAAGTCATTTTTCAGAAAACTTCTCCTGAAGATTTCCAAGTACCTACCTCCTACACCTCAATAAGCGCAGGTGAAATGAAGGCGAAGCTCGACGAAATTGTTCGAGATTATCTCGATTGATGAACCATTTGGTTTATTCCCTGTACAGCATAAAAAATTCAAGTTATGCTGGCTTCTTTTCTACAATTCTTTCAAAGCGACGGTAGACATTTTCAGATTGTCTCGCAAACCATTTTCGTTTGCATCGGAGTTCTTTTCTTGCGTTGGGATTATTCCTTGACATCGATGCTACTCACCTTTGGTGTAGCCCTTTCCACGCAATTTATTGGAATCTATTTTTTGAAACTTCCTCTGCATTCCATTAAGAGTGCATTAATCACAGCATTCGGGTTAACACTACTTTTCAAAAGTAACGAACCCTTGCTTTACGCATTAGCCGCCGTGATTGCCATTGGACAAAAATTCGTTTTTAAAATTCGCGGACAGCATCTTTTTAATCCGGCAAACGTAGGAATCATCGCGGTAATTCTCTTCACCCAAAAAGCATGGATCTCACCGGCTCAGTGGGGAAACAGCACGCTTATCATCTTTGTTATTGGAACAGCAGGATTGGCGGTACTTTCACGCGTGAAGCGTATTGACACAGGAATCATGTTCATTGCAACTCTCTTCGCCCTCGAATACTACAGAACAATTGTTTATTTGGGGTGGAATTGGGAAGTGCTTTTCCACAAATTATCTTCTGGAAGCATTTGGTTATTTGCTCTTTTCATGATTACCGATCCAATGACGATTCCAACGAACCGATTGGTGCGAATCATATGGACCATGGCAGTTGCCTTCACTTCATTCTACCTTACAAATTTCTACTTCGTCACAGGAGCGCCGCTCTGGGCTTTGGTTTGCTTCACTCCATTGACACCATTACTCAACAAGTTTTTCCCGAGCAAAACATTTAACTGGATTCATTCATCACAAAAACAATTCAACCATGACACAAAGATTGCTTATTAAGGCGGCGGCACTGTTGGTGCTTCTCTCTAGCGTGAACGCTTATTCATTCTGCGGATTCTATGTCGCGAAAGCCGACGCTACGCTGTTCAACAACAAGAGTGAAATTATTTTGGTTCGCGACGGAACGCGCACGTCCATTACCATGTCGAATGATTTCAAAGGCGACGTGCGCGATTTCGCCATGGTTGTTCCAGTGCCCGTGGTGCTTCAGGAAGGCGATATTAAAGTGGTTGACCGACGAATATTCGAAACACTCGACGCGTACTCTTCTCCCCGATTGGTGGAGTATTACGACTCCAATCCTTGCTATCAGGACATACCTATGGACGAGGCAAACTGGAGTGTGCAACTCACCTCTACAAACGCCGGCAGTCGAATGATGTACGACATGGTCGAAGAAAAATTCAATGTGACCATTGAAGCAGAATACACTGTAGGAGAATATGACATTGCTCTTCTTTCAGCGAAAGAAAGTACGGGGTTGAAAAACTATTTGATTCAGGAAGGCTATAAGATTCCATCTACCGCAGAAAGTGTGCTTGAGCCATACATCAAGAGCAATATGAAGTTCTTTGTTGTGAAAGTGAATCTCGACAAGCAGAAGAATACTGGATTCGATTATTTGCGTCCCATTCAAATCAATTTCGATCATCCGAAATTCATGTTACCTATTCGCTTGGGCATGGCGAACAGCACAGGTGAGCAAGACATGATTGTGTATGCTTTCACGAAGGCAGGACGTGTTGAATGCACCAATTACAGAACGGTTAAAGTGCCGACAGACCGAAACATTCCCTTGTACACGAAAGACATCTTCGGAGAGTTCTACAAAAACCTTTTCACACGCGCTTATTCTCGCGAAGGAAAGAATGCTGTTATGTTGGAATATGCTTGGAACGTAACACCGAGTTGGGGTGGAATGAAATGCGACCCCTGTGTTGGAAATCCGCCTATCTACAACGATTTCGCTGAAGCGGGCGTTTGGTGGGCCGGTTGGAATTCTGCTTCACCCGTGTTCTTCACGCGCTTGCATGTGCGCTATAGCAATGCGAAATTCCCTGCGGATTTGACTTTCCAGATTACACCGAACACCGAGAATTTTCAAGCAAGATACATCCTTACGCATCCTGCCAGTGGATCGTTCGATTGCGATGAGTCGCAACAGTATTTAGAGTCGCTTCGCGCAAGAAGAAAAGTTGAAGTTGATGAACTATATGCGCTTTCTGGAATTAAGCCGAACGAGCGCAGCGACAAATACATCAATGAATTTGTTTCATTCATGAAGGACAAACCTTTGGATTCTATGTTGAAGGGTGAAGCGCTACCTACTGACAATTCGCCAATGGACCCGAGTGAGATTCAAGTAGACGAAGCTTACATACATTCAGACATGGATCCGAATGAAGCGTTCATGCAAAACAAAGATTCAGACAAAAACAAAAAACCCTGGGAGGTGCCTATTTTCCTAGGTTCCGTGGTTGGACTGGTTCTATTCGTTTCGCGGAAGCGCGCGAAGAAGTAGACACAAAAAAGGGCGGCCATTGGCCGCCCTTTTTACTTCAACATAAAATATTAATAGTACATGCTGCGACGAACTTTCGCAACGTACTTCGCTAAACGAATTACTTGTTTGGTATAACCGAATTCATTGTCGTACCAAACGTAAAGCACAATGCCTTTTCCATCTTTAGAAACAATTGTTGCTTGGCTATCATAAACACTGCAGCAATCGTTTCCAACGATATCGCTAGAAACCAATTCTTCACTAATGCTGTAGAAAATTTGATTTACTAAATCGCCTTCCAATGCAGCCTTACGAACTGTTGCATTCACCTCTTCAATTGTTGTTGCTTTGTCGGTATAAACGTGAATGATTGCCAACGATCCGTTCGGAGTTGGTACGCGCACCGCGTTTGAAGTCAACTTGTCTGCCAAAGCAGGAATAACCTTCGTAACCGCCTTACCGGCGCCTGTTTCAGTGATTACCATATTTACAGCAGCACTTCTTCCGCGACGACTTTTCTTGTGCATGTTATCCAACAAGTTTTGATCGTTGGTATAGGCGTGAACCGTTTCAATGTGTCCTTTTTCAATTCCAAAAGAATCGAAAATGGTTTTTAGAATTGGTGAAATTGCGTTAGTCGTGCAACTCGCTGCAGAGAAGATTGTTTCGCTCTCAATGTCTAAATCGCGGTGATTAATTCCGTAAACAATGTTCGGAACTTCTTTACCAGGAGCAGTCAATAAAACCTTGCTAATTCCTTTCGCTTTCAAGTGAACGCTTAATGCTTCGCGATCTTTGAAAACACCTGTGTTATCGATTAACAAAGCGTCTTTGATTCCATAAGCAGTATAATCTACACCACTTGGATCTTTCGCAGCGATCATATAAATACGTTGACCGTTCACGATTAAACATTTATTTTCGTAATCAACGTCTACTGTTCCTTTGAATCTTCCGTGAACCGAATCGTTTTCGAAAAGACCTGCACGTTTTTTAATTGACAAATCGTCGTCTTCACGGGTTACAATAGCGCGAAGACGAAGTTGTTGTCCGCTACCTGCTTGACGCACCAATTCGCGTGCAGCAAGGCGACCTATACGTCCGAAACCAAACAAGACTACGTCTCTTGGCTCCATATCCTTTCCTTCTTCAGTAAAATTCTGAAGCTTGTCTTCTAAAAATTCTCTTTGCGAGTTGAAGTGCTCGCGGGAAATAGCCCACTCGCTAGCCAACTTTCCAATATCTATTTTCGCTGGAGCAATGTCCATGTTGTACAATTCCATCGCCAGTTCAGCAGTATGAAAAACGCTGATTGGTTTACCTACAACTTCAGCTGCGTATTTGTGGAGACGAAGTATTTCTGTGATGCGTGTATCTGCAAGGTGATTGCGGAAAAGCACCAATTCAATTGATTTATCGAAAAGCAACTTACCGACCATGTGTGCGAGATCGACTGCTGCCTTTTCTTGGTTCACATACACTGCCAGTTCATTGCTGTAGGTGTCGTTTGACAAGGGTTTGTTTGACATAAAAATAAATTTAAATGAGTTGAATTTTATTCTTGAAAATCATTTTTTCAAGACGCGACAAAGATAGTTCAAGCGAACGAACTAGCCATAAAAAAATCAGCCCCGTATTCTTCACACGAGGCTGATTTCCATCATTAAATTTCCTTATCACTAGATACCAAAACCGTAATAAGCGCGGGTTCCATTCGGATATACTCCTTCCAACAAAATCCCACCTGATTTTGATTTTAGAATGGTTTGAAGCTGTTCGGGAGAAGTCACTTGAACACCATCTACTTTGGTAACAATGAATCCGGTTTTAACACCCGCACTTCTTAACTTTCCTGTAGAAAGAACTCCAACCTTAGCTCCACCTTGAATGCGTAAGGCCTTGCATTCACTTTCAGAAGGCGTTGAAAATTCGGCTCCAAGCGACGAAATATTTTCAGATGCTATTTCTTCGAAATTTTCAAGCTCTGCTTTGCCCGATTTGTTTTTCAATTCGACATCGAAGTTCTTTTCTTTCCCATTTCTCCAAACGACCAAAGTCACTTTATTACCAGGTCTAAATTTGCTTATTTGTTCTTGTAACTGAGGAACGGTTGAAACAGAATAATCGGCAACCTTGAGAATGATATCCCCTGCTTCTAGTCCCGCCGATTCTGCGGCACCGCCGGCCGTAACATTATTTATGTACACTCCCGAAACCAATGGCAAATCGGCTTCTTTCGCCTGTTCCTCAGTAACTGCAGAAATTTGCACGCCTAGGAATCCGCGTTGAACATTTCCAAATTCTATAATATCTTCTGCAACTTTCTTTGCAATGGAAGCAGGAATAGCGAAGGAATAACCTGCGTATGACCCTGTGCGAGAAGCAATAGCCGTATTGATTCCAATCAGTTCTCCGTTTGTATTCACAAGCGCACCACCGCTATTACCGGGGTTCACAGCAGCATCGGTCTGAATGAATGATTCGACAGGAAGGACTTCAGAGCCTTTTCCTTCACCAATGATGTTGATGTTTCTTCCTTTGGCGCTAACGATACCAGCTGTAACGGTAGATGTTAACTCAAAAGGGTTCCCAACAGCAAGTACCCATTGGCCAATGTGCACCGCATCGCTATTTCCCCAAGTTATGGAAGGAAGATTGGACTCATCTATTTTCAAAACGGCGATGTCTGAACTCGGATCTTTCCCAACTAATGTCGCTTCGTAATTTTTGTTGTTGTTTAAAGTGACTGTCACTTTTTCAGCGCCATCTATGACATGATTGTTAGTGATGATGTATCCATCTGCTGAAATTATGACACCTGATCCTGTTGCTGTTTGGGTCTGAGGCTGCTGGTAACCGAAGAAACCACCCCACGGATCGTAAGCCGTTGTTTTAATTTCGGTTTTAACGTGTACCACAGAATTCACAGTTCGCTCTGCCGCGACCACAAAATCTCCGCCGACTGCGGGCATACCTGAATAATTCGCGAATGCCCCAGGAACATTACTATTCCATGCAGAATCACTGGAATTAGGTTTCACTAAAAAATGATACGCAGCCATGGCAATAAGACCGCCAGCAAAGGCTGCAGCAAAAGTGACTAGACTCTTTTTCATACTTCCTTTAAAATTTTAAGCTAAAATAATTTGATTTCAGTTTGAACAAAAACGACACCAAAATATTTTTATTGTCGGTAGTAAATGATTGTAATTTTGTATTCATGAAAAAACAGGTTGGTATCGTTGGAATTGTTTTGGCCGGCATTCTTATTTTAATTGGATGTGAAAAAGACATTACGGTTGACCTGCCTCAAGCCGATACACTTATTGTTGTGCAAGGGAGTATCGAACCGGGACAACCCCCGCTTGTAATACTCACTTATACTTCTGGCTATTTCGACCCTGCAGATGCAAATGCAATTGCAAATTCGTACGTTCGTGATGCTCAAGTGAAAATGGTTTTCGGTACAGACACCATACCCCTGGAGATGTATTGTACGGCAGATCTCACACCAGAACAACTATTAATTGCTTCACAATTCTTAGGTCTTCCTCCTGAAACGGTTATTGCACTCAACATCTGTTTATATACTTCCCTTACACCGCAAGCACTGGGTTCAGTTGGAAAAACATATACCTTAATCGTGGATAAGGATGAGCATCATTTACGAGCGGTAACTAAGCTCAATTCTCCAATTCCTATCGATAGTCTTTGGTTCGCTCCTCCTTCAGGAAATGCATCAGACTCTTTGGGATTTATCTACGGAAAAATGACGGATCCCGATTCCCTTGGAAACGCTTACCGTTGGTCTACTAAACGCATTAGTCATTATCCACAATGGATAACAAGTGACATTAATTTGCGCGGTCAACAAAAAGATTTCTCTTTTACAAATCCGATTCCGAGTGTATATGACGATGAGTTTTTCAATGGACTAACTTTTGAATTCGCTTATTACAGAGGTCAGATACCCTTCAGCAGCAAGTTCGATGACGCTGGCACCGAGCGCGGTTTTTACAAACGCGGAGACACCGTTATTGTTCGCGGATCAAGCATTGATATGAATGTTTTCAAATTCTTCAAATCATACGAAGACCAGCTAGCGAACCAAGGATCTCCCTTCGCTTCACCCAACAACGTCAAATCAAATGTACAAGGAGGTTTGGGTGTTTGGGCTGCATACGGAACCTACTACGACACGCTTGTTTGCGAGTAAGGTGACACCCGTCACATTTCAATCGTGACAAACCACGCTATCTTTGCCACATGGAAACAGAAGCAAAAACAACCTTGGGAAAAGTCGTTAAAATGAAATGTCCACATTGTGGCAAGGGTCATTTGTTCGTGAATGAGTCTGTACTTTCCTTTAATAAATTAGGTCAAGTAAAATCAGAGTGTGCTGAATGCGGAACCAATTTCAATCCCGAGCCCGGCTTTTATTTTGGAGCTGCCTATGTGAGTTGGGGGCTTACAGTAGCCATGTGGGTTGCAATATTAGTTGCACTTAAAACCCTTGATGCGCTTGGAGTTATGGAGTTTGGTTTTTTAACCCACCCAAAGACATTTTTATTGACCGGGATTGTATTCACGCTTCTCTTATTCCCTGTTCTTTTCAAACTATCTCGTTCGATTTGGGCGACTTCGTTTATTAAATAATCTGACCGTCACTCATTACAATCTTGCGATCGGCCTGTGAAGCAAGTTCTTCGTTGTGGGTCACAATGACGAAGCTGTGATGGAATTCATTTCTTAATTCGAAGAACAAATTGTGCAGGGCTACGGCATTTGCTTTGTCTAAATTTCCAGAAGGTTCATCGGCGAAAACTACTTTCGGATTGTTCATGAGTGCTCTAGCTACTGCGACGCGTTGTTGCTCTCCTCCAGACATTTCAGAAGGCTTGTGCTCCGCTCTGTGACTTAACCCCAATCGTTCCAACCAAAAAGCAGCTTTTTTTTCTGCTTCTTTCTTCTCAACACCTGCAATTAACGCTGGAATACATACATTTTCTGTTGCACTAAATTCAGCAAGAAGATTATGAAATTGGAAAACAAATCCCAAATGTAAATTTCGAAAACGAGCGAGCTCTCTTTGTTTGAGTTGAAAGGGATTCACCCCATCGATGGAAACCTTTCCCTTGTCTGGATTATCCAATGTTCCAAGAATTTGCAACAGCGTAGTTTTACCCGCTCCGCTAGCTCCTACAATAGAAACAATTTCACTTTTTTGAATGTCGAGCGAAACGTTATTCAACACTTGAACCTTTCCGTATCCCTTATAAATTCCCGATGCATGAATCATAGTACAAAGATGAACAAAAACTTCGTCATTATTTAGTACATTCGCGTCGCAAATATTGAACTATGAACATTCACGAATACCAAGGAAAAAGTATCCTTCAACAATTTGGCGTAACTGTACAACGCGGTTATGTAGCCTCTACACCTGAAGAAGCAACTGCGGTTGCAGAAAAATTGCAAGCAGAAACAGGAACCGGTTGGTTCGTTGTGAAAGCGCAAATTCACGCTGGTGGACGTGGAAAAGGAGAAGTAACTGAAACAGGCTCTCGCGGTGTTGTTTTAGCGAAAGGCCTTGGTGAAGTAGCTGAAAAAGCGAAAGGAATTTTGGGTGGACACCTTGTTACCCTTCAAACCAAAGCGGAAGGCAAATTGGTTCAAAAAGTTTACGTTGCTGAAGACGTATACGCTCCGGGCGCTTCTGAGCCTCGCGAGTTTTACATGAGTATATTATTAGACCGCGCTGCGGGAAGAAACGTTATCGTTTACTCTCCAGACGGCGGAATGAATATCGAAGAAGTTGCTGAAAAGACGCCTGAGCGTATTTTCAAAGAAGTGGTTGATCCAATGACTGGCGTTACCGATTTCCAAGGAAGAAACATCGCATTCAACTTAGGTCTTTCAGGTGGTGCTTTCAAGGAAATGATTGCCTTCACAAAAAAATTATATAACGCTTACGTAGGTTGCGATGCATCTATGTTCGAAATTAATCCTGTTTTAAAAACTTCTGACGACCGCATTCTTGCTGTTGATGCGAAAGTTACTTTAGATGGAAACGGATTGTTCCGTCACCCAGATTTCGCTGCAATGCGTGACACCACTGAAGAAGATCCAATTGAAGTTGAAGCTGGCGAAGCCGGTTTGAACTATGTGAACTTGGACGGAAACGTTGGTTGTATGGTTAACGGCGCTGGATTGGCAATGGCAACTATGGACATTATTAAGTTAAGCGGCGGTGAGCCTGCTAACTTCCTTGATGTTGGAGGTACGGCTGATGCAAAACGCGTTGAGACTGCATTCCGCATGATTCTTCGCGATACAACCGTGAAAGCAATTCTAGTAAACATTTTTGGTGGAATTGTTCGTTGCGACCGTGTTGCACAAGGTGTTGTAGATGCATACAAAAACATTGGTGACATTCAAGTTCCAATCATTGTGCGTCTGCAAGGAACCAACGCTGTAGAAGCGAAACAATTAATTGACGAATCAGGTTTAGCTGTTCACTCTGCCATTACGCTTCAAGAAGCTGCAGACCAAGTGAAAGCCGTATTGGCAGTATAATTCAACATGTCGAGCAAAGAAGAAAAAACAAACTCCTTCAACCCCAACAGTGCTGGTGTTGGAGATAGTCAGATGTTTGGGTTACCATTCACCATTGATGAAAGTGATATTGTTCTTCTTCCTGTTCCGTGGGAAGTAACCGTAAGCTACGGCGGAGGTGCTTCTGAAGGACCTGAACATATTTTTGAATCGAGTCTTCAAGTTGACCTTCATCATCCTGAATTTCCTGAATTGTGGAAGAAAGGCATTGCTATGCTCGAGCAGAACGGTGCCCTTCACTCTAGAAGCAATTCCTTGAAAGAAAAAGCAGAAGAAATTATTTCTGCTTGGGAAGAAGGTGAAAAACTAGAAGACAACGATGAGCTCCAAGACATACTTCAAGAAATAAATGAAGGCTGCGCCGACATGGTTCAGTATGTGGCTGATCAAACCAAGAAATGGCTCGACGCTGGGAAAACAGTTGGGCTTATTGGTGGTGACCACAGCACTCCATTAGGATATCTTCAGACTTTGTCTGATCGTTATGAGAACTTCGGAATTCTTCACGTAGACGCACACATGGACTTGCGTGAAGCCTATGAAGGGTTCACGTATTCGCACGCTTCTATCATGTACAACGCGCTTCAAATTCCACAAATAACCAAATTGGTTCAAGTGGGAATTCGCGATTTCTGTAAGGAAGAGAACGACCGTGTTGTGAATTCAAACGGAAGAATTATCGTGCATACCGATGCCGAAATTCAGCGTGCAGCGTTCGAAGGAGAATTGTGGAAAGAGCGTTGTAATGCGATTATTGACGCGCTTCCTAACGACGTATACATTAGCTTCGACATTGACGGATTAGATCCAACCCTTTGTCCGAATACGGGAACACCTGTACCAGGTGGACTATCCTTCCAACAAGCGTTGTATTTATTAAGTCAACTGAAAGCTAAGAAGAACATCATTGGCTTCGACTTAGTCGAAGTTGCTCCAGGCGAAGACGACTGGAACGGCAACGTAGGCGCTCGTTTGCTTTACCACATGTGTGGTGTTGCCGCTCACTAAACTCTTTAGGCTTTTCTAAGTTTGTTGTATTCCACCTGAATCTCTTGTGGTGGATTGAAATACCCATAAGCCAAATGCGGGAACTCCTCTCTGATTTGATCTAAAACATTTCGAATACCCATGCCCTCTGGCAATTCGGTTACGCCTATTTTCCCTAAATACCAATCTGGATCAATGTTGAAATTACGCCATTGAATCATGCTAATGTCTGTATGCTTAATGAAATTGCGAAGTGCTTCAAACTCTTCCGGATGGTCTGTCATTCCCGGAAATGTGAAGTAGTTGATGCTAGCCCATCCGCCATATTGACGAACAATGCGCGCTGATTCAACAATGTCTTCAAACTTATAATTGTTCGGCAAATAGTAGGCTTCGTAAATGTTTTTACGAAGTGAATTCGTACTGACACGAATGCTATCTAATCCGACCTTCATTAACTCTTCCACAGCCTTCGGCTTGCTACCGTTGGTGTTCAGGTTAATAATGCCGCGCTTGGTGTGCTTGCGCAATTCAATAATAACATCGCGAATGGTCTGCCAAACGAGCAAAGGTTCGCCTTCACAACCTTGACCGAAACTTACAATTGGACGTTCGGCATTCATCAAATGCGGAAGTGTATACTCAACAATTTCCGCAACAGTTGGAATGAAATCTAAGCGGTCTTGTGGTGACGTTAACTCATGTTCTTCGGGTTGGAATGAAATACAACCTAAGCAATTGCTGTTACACGCGGGGCTAACAGGAATAGGCGCTTCCCATCTTCCCATGAAAAAGTTACGCGCAGCAGGACAACAATATTTCAAACTGCAGTTGTTTCCTAAATGCTGAACCAATCTGTTGTTCGGATGGTCTTCCAAACGCTTTCTTGTTACTTCCCAAATGTGCTCGCGATCGAAATTTTCTAAATCCTGACGCTCATCTGCGTCAATGCGAACGGCCGTTGTATAAAACTTCCCATCATACCAACCTACTGCTGTGTAAGCGTACAAAGGAAGTGTAGGCGCATCTTGTTCGTCTGTTCCAAATGCAGCTGAATACAACTGCGTATAAGCAGGCGCATTCAAACTAGCAACCGCTTGAATGTCTTCATGACATTCCATTTCACCGGTTTCTATGCTTAGACCATAAGGACGACGGCCCGGCAAGGTGAACAAATCACTTCCAAAAGGAAGTTCAATGAAATCCTCTGGGGTAAGGGGGTACACATTGTATCCTGATCTTCCTACCACTTCATAATTCGTGTCTTCAAAAATATTTCCTTCAGCATCGGCGTAAACCATGAACGGAACTTCCTTCGGATGAATTGATTTTTTCATGTTGCAAAAGTACATTCTATCTTCGTGAAATATGCGCATAACATTTTTAGGAACTGGAACCAGTCAGGGCGTGCCTCTAATCTCATGCAAATGCCATGTCTGCACCTCTACTGACGAGCGTGACAAACGCTTGCGCAGCGCCATATCCCTGCGAATTGGCGAGCAGTATATTGTTATTGATTCGGGGCCCGATTTTCGTCAGCAGATGCTTCGCGATGAAGCCACGCATCTCGATGCGATTGTCTTCACGCATGAACACAAAGATCACATTGCAGGACTCGATGATGTTCGTGCGTTTAATTTCACTTCTGGAAAACCCGTTCATGTCTATTGCACCAAGCAAGTTGAAGAAGCCTTACGCAGAGAATTTCATTATGCTTTTTCTGAAAATAAATATCCTGGCGTTCCAGAAATTATTTTGATTCGAATTGAAAATTCACCCTTCAACATTAACGGCATTGACTTCACTCCTATTGAAGTGCTGCATTTCAAGATGAAGGTGTTCGGTTATCGCATTGGAAATTTCACCTACATCACCGATGCCAATTTCATTTCGGAAGAAGAAATTGACAAGATAATTGGGAGTGAAATTCTCGTTTTGAATGGACTTCGCAGGGAACCACATCCTTCCCATTTTACATTTAACCAAGCCTTGGCGCTCATTGCTCGTATAAACCCGAAAGCGGCCTATTTAACGCACATCAGCCATCAGTTGGGCACACATGGAGAAGTTACGCAAGAACTTCCTGCCAATGTGTATTTGGCTTACGATGGATTAACACTCGAACTTTACTAAACTCACTTACTTTTGCAATAAATATTTGACATGAAAAAAATAGCTTTTTTATTTATAGCCCTGAGCCTTTTCGTTGTGAATGCCAATGCTCAAAAATCGAAAAAAGAAACTGTAAATTCATACGGTGAAGCATTCGTTTTGGAAAACGTTATCTCGTTAACTCAACTTCAGGAGAAGATGAAAACTGAAACACGTTTTGCATGTGTGTTTGAAGGAAATATTGTTCAGACTTGTCAAAAGGCTGGATGTTGGATGGAAGTGGCCATGCCTGTTGGCGATGGTATGACCGTGTTCATGAAAGACCACGCGTTCGCAGTTCCATTGGAGAAGTGTGAGGGAAAGAAAACTTTTGTAAAAGGCGAAGCTTATTACAAAGAATTGACTGTCGCTTATTTGCAGCATTTGGCGGAAGATGCTGGCAAATCGAAAGAGGAAATTGCCAAGATCACCGAGCCTCAAAAACAACTCGTATTCAATGCAAGCGGCGTGCAGATCGTCGAAGGCGGAAAAGGTGGAAACAAAACGCTTAAAGGCGAAAACTGCGCACATTGAGTTTGCTTCCAAATCCAATAGTATTCACTTTATCGAATGGAATCCGTGTGGTGCATCAGCCTATGGATCGAGACGTTGCGCATTGCGGGTTACTTATCGCTGCTGGAAGTCGCGATGAAGAAGAAGACGAGCATGGCCTAGCACATTTTCTAGAGCACTGCTTTTTCAAAGGAACAAAGACGCGCAAGAATCATCACATACTATCGAGACTTGATGCTGTAGGCGGAGAGCTCAATGCCTTCACTGCTAAAGAAGAAACATGGATTCATGCTTCTATGTTGAAGGAGCATTACGAAAGAGCCATTGAACTCATTGCTGACATTACTTTTCACCCTTCCTTCCCTGCTGAAGAAATTGAAAAGGAAAAAGAAGTGATCATTGATGAGTTGAACAGTTATTTCGATAGTCCGAGTGAAATGATATTCGAAGAATTCGACCAACAACTTTTCGGCAATCATGCCATTGGCCGCAGTATTCTTGGAACGAAAGAAAGCATCAATAGCGTAAAACGTTCAACGCTGGAACGTTTCCGAAAACGCAATTTAACTGCAGAGCAATTGGTTTTTTCTTCTGCTGGAAATATTCCAGTTGATAAATTACAAGTGCTTTTGGAAAAGCATTTAGGCAATGAAAAGCTTGCTCCCTTCAC
>JBIKRF010000007.1:0-60160 GCA_044349305.1 Flavobacteriales bacterium | reverse complement strand
ATGGTTACTGCCACTCGACTGTTGCGCAATTTTCTTGAAAATTCAGACTACGAGAATTACTTCATCAATCACATGGCCGATTTATTGAATACGCAATTCCGACCAGGCGTAGTTTTACCTAAGTTCAATACGTATAGAAATCGCATTTCGAACATTCAGCCGCATCATTTAAACAGATACAGGTATCCTTCGAATCTTCCAACCCTGGCAGAGCGCATCGTTGCAAATCCAGATATTACAGCGTGGGAGAATCATTTAGATGGTTACAATAATTATTTCCAAGTCAGACCGCGTTATGTGCGTGACGAATTTTTGAATGAATTCAACATCTCAGATAGCGTTAAGTTCGTGGTGAATGTGAACGATGAAAGCATGGGAAAGGTGCAATTGAATTCGCTCTATATCTCGAATCTATTGGTTGGTGCGAACACGTTAAATGTTTACCCCTGGACTGGAATTTATTTCAGTAATGTTCCTGTCGAACTAACGGCTGCTTCGAAGTATGGCTTCAAATTCGATGGCTGGTCTATGTCTGCAAGCACCTCTCCTACTTTAAGTTTCAGCTCCGCAACAGACAAGAACATTACTGCGAATTTCTCGGTCGACCCGAATTTCTTAGCGCCTGTGGTGAATGAAGTTATGGCTTCGAACACGAATGTATTGCAAGACGATTTTGGACAACATGAAGACTGGATAGAAATTTACAATCCGAATCCTTATCCGATTACGTTGGAAGGTTATTACCTCACAGACGATGCTGCCCTACCGAACAAGTTTGTAATATCTTCGAGAACAGAGAGCATCGTTCCTGCGAATGGTTATCGGATATTCTTTGCATCGAATGTGACACAGCGTGGGGGTGATCACACGAATTTCAAAATAAGTGTGGGTGAAACTGTGGCGTTGAGGGCTCCGAATGGCACTTTGTTATCGAGTGTTTCCGTTCCAGGGTGGTTGGTTCCGAATTCGAGTTACGGGTGTTCTCCGAATGGAAGCAACAGCAGTTGGGGCATGTTTTCTTCAAGTACCCCTGGAGCCGAGAATACAGCGGGTGTGGCAGATATTGAAGAAGATGCTTCGCACATGTTCAAGTTGTATCCGAATCCGACAGATGAAGGCATGATCTCATTCACAGCGGTTGGTGACTATACCGTTTATGATGTTCAGGGAAGAGTGTTGGGGGTATTCTACAACGTAAAAAGATTAAATATTGAAGACTATGACGCGGGTGTCTATTTGGTGGTGAATGAGTTTGGAAGAAGTGAGCGCTTGGTAAAACTATAATTGGGTTGAAGAAAATTTGAATATTGGCTTGAAAATTAAAAAAGAGCTGTATATTTGCACCCCCTTAGGGTGCTAAAGAGCATTTCGGGGTGTAGCGTAGCCCGGTATCGCGCCTGCTTTGGGAGCAGGAGGTCGTAGGTTCGAATCCTGCCACCCCGACAAAGAAAAGACAACTCGGTTGTCTTTCTTTTTTTACAGATGAATGATCTCGTAGCTCAGTTGGATAGAGCATCTGCCTTCTAAGCAGACGGCCAGGGGTTCGAATCCCTTCGGGATCACTAGCATAACTACCTCAGAAACCTTATGGTTACTGGGGTTTTTGCTTTTTAGGATCTTACCCTTCTCTCTTGCTGAAACGGTAAAAAACACCTAAATGTTTGTATTTGATTGCACAAAAGATTGCACATAAATGCAGAGCGTTGTCACAACACCCTTAACAAGTGGCAACAATTAAGTTAGTCTTAGACACCAGAAGAACTGGTAAAGATGGCACTCACCCCATCAAGTTTAGAATTATGAACCTCAGTAAGTACAGTGACATTAGCTCCGGTGCTTCTGTGCTTCCCTCCTGCTTTGATCCTGTGCGTGAAGTTGTGTTAGACGATGACAATCTAGATGATCAACTTCAACAACAGAGAAGAACCTATGAGAAGCGTCTGAGAGAACTCACTCTGGAGCAAAAGAACAATGCTTCACCAGCAGCATTAAGAAACATGCTTACCAAGAAAAGCGCTACTGAGTATACCATAGACGCATTCTGGTTGGAGGAGATAGAACGGCTACAACAATGCAAACGGTTGGGTGGTGCACAAGTGTACCGCATGACCTACAACATCTTGAAGCAAGAGATGAATATGCATGTGCCCTTCTCACAATTCACTTCGCGTGATCTTTATGCCTTGGAGACAAAGTTAGCCCAGCGTGGTATGAAGATCAACAGCATTAGTGTGTACATGCGCACCTTCAAAGCCATCTGCAATAAAGCCATTAAGCAAGAGCTGGTAGACTATGCTTGGTATCCATTCAGAAGCTTTACCATACGCAAGGAGAAGACCGTTCCCCGGGTGCTTACCATGAGCGAAGTGAAGAAGTTCTTTGAGTTGGACATTCCACGTACGGAGCATATCTATAAGTTCTGGTGCATTGGTAAACTGTTGTTTATGTTGCGTGGTATTAATGTGCGCGATCTCATTAATCTTACACCTGCTAACATTAAGAACGGTAGAATAATTTACCGCAGAGCAAAGACTGGTAAGATGTATAGCATTCTCTTGATGGCTGAGGCAGAGTGGATCTTCAACCAGTTCACAGATGGGCATACTTTACTATCACTAGTAAGTAAACAAGACCTGCAGAATGAAGTGCGGTTAGTGAAGATCTATCACCAGCGAAGTAAGATCATTAACAAGCACCTGAAGAAGTTGGGGTTGCGCATTGGTGCTACTGAAGAGATAACCTCTTATGTGTTCCGTTACACCTTTGCCAACATTGCCAAGCAGATGGGATACAGTAAAGATCTTATAGCAGAAGCTTTAGGACATGAATACGGGAACAAGGTCACCGGTATTTACTTGGAGCAGTTTGACCAACAACTGTTAGACAAGATGACTTTAGCTATATATGAGCGTGTGAATGAAGATGTATCTCCCTTCTAGTGTTATGAGTGCTTATGTTAACTCAATTAGCAATGAGCTTCTTGAATCTTAATACATAGCTAAACCCCCAGTAGTGATTGGCTGCTGGGGTTATTTTGTGTCCGTACTGATAACATGCAACACTGAAAAAGCTAGTAAACTATTTCTGTTTTACTACTATCTCCAATTTGCACACGTGACCACTTATCTGATTTTATACCCCCTGGTTTCCCAAAAATATTTCTACCATATTTTCTGTACAAAAATTTATACTCACTGTTCTTATCAACTATAACCGTTAATGTAACTCCCTCTGACACCCTACCAATACTTCCTATACCCGGAGCCATCACATCATAGAATAAATTGTCATTAGATTTGAATGTTAATTTAACCGTTGAAGTTGATGTAGCCAAATTCTTAAAATTAGTTTCCCCTTGGTTTCTCTGAACTATAACTTTAGCTTTCTCTGCATCATTATTTATTAACTGTTCCCAAGCCTTGTATTTTCTAATACCACATGGGTTATCTGCTACTACATACTTTATTGCGTAGGCATTAGCGTAATCAACACCTACGTTAGTCTCTTTAGCAAAGCAATAACCCTCTCTAAATGCACACTCTCGCTCACCACCCGTTCCATGATGATCTGAGCTCCAATAATAATTATCGCCCATTTCATAAAAATTATTAAATAAAATACCCAGCTCTTGAGGAGTGTTATTATAATTCTTCCCTAAGTAATAACCTGCCATAAAATCTGAATGAAGCTCAGGCCTTTTCCATTTCTCATTCCAACCAATTATATGTTGAACACAATGTCCAAATTCATGAGCAAGAATAGCCCTTGTAGTATACAAACCATTGGTCTTCTTAAGTTCTGAATAGAGCATATTCATTCCTAAATAAATTGTACCATTACAAGCTTGGCTGCACAAATGAGAATAAAAAGCATTCCTACCACTGTCCTCCAGCAAAAAGAAGAAGTCAACTTTAACACCAAAAAATGTTTCTAATTTAAGAATTTCATTTTCTACTATGGAGTCTAGATCACTGTGACCAGAGCTTGTCCTTCTCAATCCTGCATTAGGTAAATATTCCCCAGCTGCATAACATTGAGCATCTACTGTATTACTTACAAATAGGCTGATTGCTATTAATAAAATTAACTTTCTCATTAACCAAATATACATTATTCCACTTGTTGAATACTAACACTATTAAATGTGTACAAAATCTTAACATATCCAATCATTGAAATCTCTAACCTTATCCAAAATATATTGAAGATAGTGGCCATATCTCCCCACCATTCTGAGTGCTCTTAAGAACGTCTTTACTTTTGAGAATTTCTGTTTCATATTTAAAAGTGTTTATTATAAAGCCCATTGGTAGGCCCTTAATTGGTAAATAGAATTGGCAACTGTTTTTACTGAAATTGAGCGCAATACTTATTAACAATCCACTGCAAGTGTTAGCAGCACTGTACTTTAATCGCGTGCAGGCATATGCCTATATTTGTAATGATGCGTTACTATAAGTCAATTAAGACTGACAGCATGGTTATGCAGGTAAAAGAGTTAACATAAGTATAAATACCACTGGTATAAACAACATGGCTAAAACCAAGAAAGAGAAAACTGCAGAAGAGAAACCCTTTGAGCAAATGCTATGGGCAGCTGCAGATAAGATGAGAAAGAATATAGATGCTGCAGAGTACAAGCACTATGTGTTGGGACTGTTGTTCCTGAAGTATGTTTCCGATGCCTTTGAAGAACTGCATAGCAAGATTGTAAACAAGGAAGGTGACTATGCTTATGATGATCCTGAAGACAAGCTGGTATACAGCTCTGAGTATGTCTTCTTTGTTCCCGTAAACGCAAGATGGTCATACCTAGTTAGCAGAGCAAAGCTTCCAACCATTGGAGAAGACATTGATACTGCAATGGATCTTATAGAGAAGGATAACCCAAAGCTTCGCGGTGTTCTTCCTAAACAGTTTGCAAGACCACAGTTAGACAAGATGGTGCTTGGTGATCTTGTTGACCTCATTAACAACATTAACTTAGGTACACAAGCAGCTAAGATGAAAGATATGCTTGGTGTTGTGTATGAGTACTTCCTAGGTCAGTTTGCATTAGCAGAAGGAAGAAAGGGAGGACAGTTCTATACACCAAGATCAGTAGTACAATTGCTTATTGAGATGCTTCAACCCACCAAAGGAAAGATCTATGATCCTTGTTGTGGTAGCGGTGGTATGTTTGTAATGAGTGAGAAGTTCGTGCAGCAGCATCAAGGAAGAATTGATGACCTTACTATATATGGGCAAGAGAGTAACCAAACCACTTGGCGCCTAGCAGTAATGAACCTTGCTATCAGAGGTATTGATCCAGAGCAAGTGAAATGGAACAGTGAAGGTAGCTTCTTGAAAGATGCATTACCCGATTTGAAAGCAGATTACATTATAGCTAACCCACCATTTAACATTAGTGATTGGAGCGGTGAGCTGTTACGTAATGATGGTAGATGGAAGTATGGTGCACCTCCTTTAGGCAATGCTAACTATGGATGGTTACAACATATGATCCACCACCTTACACCAAAGGGTAAAGCAGGTGTAGTTCTGAGTAAAGGTGCATTAACCACCAAGCAGTCTGGTGAGTATGAAATTAGAAAGGCCATGCTTGAAGATGGTGTGGTAGATTGTATTGTAAACCTACCTACAAAGCTCTTCTTGAATACGCAGATACCCGCATGTTTATGGTTCCTGAATAGAGATAAGAACAGACTGAGAAAGGGTGAAGTGTTATTTATTGATGCGCGTAACCAAGGGCACTTAGTTAACAGAAGAACGCGCGAGTTCACCAATGAAGATATAGCACAAGTATCTGAGACTTATCACCACTGGTTAAACAGCAGAGATGCTTACCAAGATATAGCAGGCTTCTGCAAGTCTGTTACTATCACCGAGGTAGCAGCTATGGACTACGTGTTAACCCCGGGCAGATACATTGGTTTGCCAGATGAAGAAGATGACTTCAACTTTACTGAGAAGTTTGCTACCCTGCAAGCTGAGCTAGAAAAACAGATGCAAGAGGAAGTTTTACTTAATGAAAGAATACGTCTAAACCTAGCAAGTTTAAAGGAGGTTGGGAATGAGTGAGTGGCAAGAAATACCCTTTTATAAATTACTGGAGGAGGAGAAAATCTCATATGGTATTGTTCAACCAGGAACACATAAATTGAGCGATTATGTTCCAGTAATTAGGGTCAACAATTTAAAAAGTGGAAGAATAGAAACAGAAGATGTTTTACAAGTAGCCAGTGAAATAGAACGTAAGCACATTAAGACAAGACTAAAGGGTGGTGAACTCCTAGTTTCTGTAGTTGGTAATCCAGGAGAATGCGCTATTGTTCCATTAGGTTTGAATGGCTGGAATGTTGCACGAGCTATCAGTGTAGCCAGAATTAAGGAGAGCTTTAGTACCAAGTTTATATACTATTCCTTCAAAACAGAAGATATAAAACACCAGATGTATGGTAATATTAATGATACTGTACAACCTACTTTGAACCTAACAGAATTGAAGGAGTTGAAATTCAATCTCCCCACTCTACAAGATCAACAAGCTATAGCAGAAGTACTATCCAGTCTTGATGATAAGATAGACCTCTTACACCGCAACAACAAGACCTTAGAGGAGATGGCTGAGACCTTGTTTAGGCAGTGGTTTGTGGAAAGTTCAGACATTAATATTGTTGAGGAAAAAGCATTAAGCAGCATATGTAAAGTACTAATTGGTAGAACCCCACCAAGGAATGAGCATATTTGGTTTACAACTCCACCAAACGGGATAAATTGGATGTCAATAAAAGACCTGGGAAATGCAGGTACTTACATAACTTCTACAAGAGAAGCACTAACACAGGAAGCTATCAACAGGCACAACATCCCAGTAATTCCAAAAAATACTGTTGTACTCAGTTTTAAATTAACTGTAGGTAGGGTATCAATTACTGGATCTGAAATGATATCCAATGAAGCAATTGCCCAGTTCCAAATTGAAGAGGATTCCCCTATAAATTACATCTATTTATATAGCTTTCTAAAGAGCTATAACTATCAAAGCATGGGTAGCACTTCATCTATAGCTGAAGCTGTAAATTCTAGGATGATAAAGGAAATATTATGCACCATACCAACTCAACAAAGCTTACTAGAATATACTGACTTAGTAAACCCAATCTTCAGTAAAATTCTTAATAGCAGTAAACAAATACAAGAATTATCCAATTTAAGAGACTCTTTACTGCCAAAACTAATGACTGGACAAGTAGTAGTCAGCTAACAAAAATTAAAAGCGCTCATATGAAATACAACTGTAAGCAATGTGAAAAGAATAAGACTATAGGCCACAACTATTGCAGAGATTGTGGTTATCATCTTACCAAAGGTTTTGTGCAGCATGCAAGGATCCCAATTGTATTCTCTGCTGATGAAAAATATTGTGGATACTGTGGTGGGGAAAAACATAAATGCTCTTGTTAAGTTAGCCTATGACCCGCATATTTGAAGATGATATAGAACAGTGGATGGTAAAAGAGCTTGCTGATGCAGGTCTTCAATACATAGCACCAGAGCTGTTAGATCCAGACCAAAGTACTGATCTTAGATCTTCTTATGCAGAGGTGATTATTGAGCCCTACTTGGCTTCTGCATTAAGTAGAATTAACCCACAGGTAGAAAGTGGTGTTCTTCAACAAGCGGTTAAAGAAGTACTTCGTGCCAATGGCAATGGAGACTTGGTTCATGCCAACCAGCTCTTCCACATTATGCTTACAGATGGTGTTGATGTGACCTACTTAGACAAAGGAGAAGAACGCACTGTGAAAGCTAGACTGGTAGATGCAGTTAACCCTAGCAACAATCACTGGTGCGTTACCCACCAACTTACTATCATAGAAAACGGTCAGCACAAAAGACCAGATGTTATCCTTTATCTCAATGGTATTCCTGTTGTAGTAATTGAACTGAAAAATCCAACAGATGAGAATGCTACATTAGAGAAAGCATTCCAACAGCTTAAGACTTATCACAACACTATCCCTTCCCTATTTGTATACAACTGTTTTGAAGTTATATCAGATGGTCTAGAAGCCAGAACCGGAACCATAACAAGTGATATGTCTAGATTCATGAGCTGGAAGACTGCAGATGGTCACACTGTAGCATCTTCTAGAGTAAATGAACTGGGAGTGCTCATGGAGGGGTTATTGAACCCTACCGTTATGTCTGACATGATCCTTAACTTCATGGTGTATGAGAAGTATTACAAAGAGGATCTTAAGACCAAGACCGTTGTAACAGGGGTAGTAAAAAAGATGGGTGCCTATCACCAATACTATGCTGTTAAAAAAGCTATAGTAAGTGCAGAGAAAGCTAGTGCATCTGATGGTAATAAGAAAGGTGGTGTAGTATGGCATACCCAAGGATCTGGTAAATCTTTGTCTATGGTGTTCTTTACTGGCTTGCTAGTAAAAACTTTGAACAACCCTACTATCATCATTATCACAGACCGCAATGATCTGGATGATCAGCTGTTTGAGACCTTTGCTAACTGTTCTCAACTTCTAAGACAAGTACCAACGCAGATAGATAGTAGAAACAGCTTAATAGAAGAGCTTAAGAACAGACAATCTGGAGGGGTGTTCTTTACCACTATACAGAAGTTCTTACCTGAAGAAGGTAACACTAGATTTGATACACTATCAGACCGCAGAAACATTATAGTTATTGCAGATGAAGCACACAGAACTCAGTATGGCTTTGATGCAAAGGTTAAGTACATAAGAGATAAAGATGGTAATGAGATAGGAACTGATATTGGTTATGGGTTTGCTAAACACATGCATGACGCGTTACCCAATGCAACCTTTGTAGGGTTTACAGGAACACCAGTAGAAAGTACAGACAAGAATACCCAAGCTGTCTTTGGAGAGTACATAGATATATATGATATTGAGCGTGCAGTTATTGATAAAGCAACTGTACCAATCTTCTATGATAACCGCTTTGTGAAGCTCAGACTAGACAGCTTCTACATTGAAGATCTTGAGAATAAGTTAAGTTCAGCAGCAGAGAATATGCCTGAGTATCTGGTTAATTCTGCTGTAGAAAAAGCTACAAGACAAGAAGCTATAGTTGGACATAAGGACAGGCTTAACCTCATAGCAAAAGATATTGTAACGCACTTTGAAGACCGCACAGCTACACTAAAAGGTAAAGCTCTTGTAGTGAGTATGACCAGAAGAGTAGCAGTTCTTTTATACAATACCATTGTAGCACTTAGACCTGAGTGGCACAGTGATGATGATGAGACTGGAGCTATTAAAGTTATCATGACCGGAAGTTCTTCTGATGATGCTTTTCTACAACCACACATCCGCAATAAAGAGAAGCGAACGCTTATAGCTAACAGACTTAAAGCAGAAGATGATCCTTTGAATATGGTCATAGTAGTAGATATGTGGTTGACTGGTTTTGATGCACCAGTATTGCATACGCTCTACCTAGATAAAGACATGAGTGGTCACAACCTTATGCAAGCCATAGCGCGTGTGAATAGGGTATTTAGGGAGAAACCCGGTGGACTAATAGTTGACTATGTTCCTGTAACTGGTAACCTTAAAGAAGCATTAAAAACCTATACAGAAAGTCAGGGTAAGGGAAGCATCACACTAGACATCCATGAAGCTGCAAACCTAATGCTTTCTAAGTTTGAGGTGATACAACAAATGTATCATGGGTTTGATTATACCTTGTACTTTGATGCCAATACAAGAGAGAAGCTAGATCTTATCTTAGATGCAGAAGATCATATTCTAACCTTAGAGAACGGTAAAGAAAGATACCTTAGAGAAGTTAGCTCATTAAGTAAAGCATATGCACTGGCTAAGTCTGAACCTGAAGCTCAGACTATCTCTGCGCACATTGCATTCTTTCAAGCTGTAAGAGCAAGGTTAGCCAAGTATGATGTAACAGTTACTGGACAACAGAAGAAAGAGTTTGAAGATATAGTAAAGTCTTTAGTAGAAGGAGCAGTTGCATCTGATGGTATCATAAACTTGTTAGATGAAGCTGGTCTAGAGAAGCCTCAGATTAGCATCTTCAGTGAAGAGTTTATGAATGAGATCAGGAACATGAAGCAGAAGAATGTAGCAATTGAGTTACTGAAGAAACTGTTGGCTGATCAAATTAAAATTAGGTTTAACAAGAACATGGTGGTTAACCGTTCATTCTCTGAGCGCTTACAAGATGCCATAAGCAGATACAACAACAAGAGCATCACAGCAGTGAACATGATGGAAATCTTGTTAGAGATAACACATGAGGTGAATGCTGAGAGCCAGAAGGGTAATGATCTTGGTCTTACAGATACAGAGAAAGCTTTCTATGATGCCCTCTCATGCAACCGTTCTGCTATGGAGATGATGGGTGATAAGAAGCTTCTAGAGATTGCTAAAGAGCTTGTTAAACGCGTTAAGAACAGCACCACTATTGATTGGACTATAAGACAGTCTGCTAAGGATAAGGTGAAGCTAGAAGTTAAGCGTGTTCTAAGATTTCATAAGTATCCACCAGATGATGAACCCCGTGCAGTGAATACAGTAATTGAGCAAGCAGAGATGCACGCGGAGGAGTTGGTGTAACACACTTTACTATGAGAAATTATATAGAACTTTCAGAACAAGAAAAGCTAAGCTATGAAGCCTTGTTACAAACTCAGGAATGGCATGACTTAAGAACCCGTCTATTAAAAAAAGCCAATTACAACTGCTGTTACTGTGACGCCTGTGGTGAAACAACTGAAGTTACAAAATCCAACGGAACTAAAATTCAGAAGCATATTCCTTACCGGACATATGATGTAATTGAAGAGGATGATGAATATGGGATCCCGCGAGTTAAAGTTATTTCAACAGTAGTAATGACAAACCCCATCATACAAGTTCATCATACCTATTATGTTAAAAGCACTTTACCTTGGGAATACCCCGATGAATGTTTCAAAGTAGTTTGTAAAAGATGCCATACAAGAATTCATGAAGAAGAGGAAATCATGATGTATGCTAATCACATGTTCAAAGATGGGGTAAAACTAACACCCTGCAACCGCTGTGAGGGACTTGGCTATCTGTATGAGTTTAACTATCACATGGATGGAATTTGCTTTAGTTGCAAAGGTGCAGGATTTGAAGAGCTCATATCAGAAGGGAATAACACAATGCCTAATTCTCAAGAAAATAACAATCTTGAAACTGACAAAGACCCACGCTTTAACTATATAACTATCAACGGTGTCAACTTTATTAATGATGGAGATGATCTTCCTTTCTAAGAATCATACAAGCATTTACATCTCATTACATTCATGAATAATAGCAAACTCATAAGCAAAGAGGTTAATGGCTTAGAAACAGTTTATACCCTTGTTCCTGGCACCAAACTTAGCGAGGTGATGGATGAACTGCCACATGGTATCATAAACAAGAATTATACTGGTATAGGTGGAACAACACTAGAGCTTGATTGCAATAGGAATTCTATTGTTGTAGAGCCTCTCAAAGAAACAGCTTGGGCCAAGGCTCAGAAACCATCTAGATCAAACAAATACAAAGTACATTACTTTGGGACCAAGTCTTACGTGCAAACTAAAATATCCAAGAAGATAAGTACACTCTCAACTAAAGAAATCAACCTAGAAGAACTGAGTAACAATCTTAATGAATATATCAAAGCTTGCAATGAGCAGAATGCCCCTATAAAAATCTGCACTGTAACTGATCAATTAGAAAAGCTCTGTGGCTTGCTTAAAGAGTCTCATACAGACCTATATGACACCTTTCACTTGCTACTAGATGAGGTAGATTACATGCAAGCATCTAGCTCGTACAGAGAGGTTATGTTTAAATGCATAGACATTTACAAAGAACATTTACCACACAAAAGGTCTCTCCTTTCAGCAACTATCCAGAAGTTCCATGACCCAATCATATCTGCTGAACCTGTTACAACTATTAAGGTTCAAGATTATAAAAAAACAAATCTAGATGTCTTCAAGTCTATCCTTATTAATGAGGGTATAATAGAGCTTATCAAACAAAGACTTAGTACCAACCCCAATGAGAAAATAGTAGTTGCATTAAACCAAGTTACAACCTGTGTTGAAATTGCAAAAGCACTAGTCAACCAAGGAGTTCTTGAAAAATCTAAAATTACTATTCTTTGTAGTCAATCAAGGGCTAATGATGTTAAAGAATTTACGCCTGAAATAACTACAATTGGCACTTTGCCTAGCCTACTTACATTCATAACTTCGGCTTACTTTGTAGGATATGACATTGATGATGCTTACCATAACATAGTAGTTTGTGATGGTAACTCTATACCACTTACACTTCACCCATCCACCGTTTATCAAGTATGTGGCAGATGCAGATCAACAAATGGTCTTTTAAGCAATAATCTCTTGCTAAGAGGCATATTCAATGCTTCTGAATATATCAAGAAATATACATCTGAAGAGCTTACAGCTAATAGTACAATAGCAACAGGCATAACTGCACTTCTAAATCTTGTAGCTGCGCAACCTACTGAATATGCTCATAGATTTAAGGAGCATTTAAATAAGTCTATCTTTAACACAAGTGACTTCTACTTTAATGTTTTTAGAAAAGCAAGTGATGGCAATGATACCGCTGAAATAGCTTATTTTAAGATTGATGAAATCATACTAAACCAAGAGACCAGAGATCTGTGCACTGATACAGATTCATATAGTAAGAGCCTAGGTGAGTGGTTTAATGTTAAGCAGCATATCTTAGATATTGAGCCAAGTGAAGTTGAGTGCAAAAGCTTGAAGGATGCACTAACGCATACACTTAAGTTAATTAGACAGATACCCGCGGATACTAAACCAAAGGATTACACTAAGAACATCTTAAACTCAATAAGCACTACAAAGCCAATAAAAGCATCAATCAAGAATTTGATATCTACATATGCATTTATTGAGAAAGATACTTTATTCAGTCCCAACAAGGTGCTCAAAGAAGCAGAGACTATCATTTTAACAGAGAAGCAGCCTAACGCAAGGTTAGAAGATTTCAAACTATATCTAGAATATAAGAAGCTAAAGAGCTTAGGGAGCAGCGTAGCTGTTACAAGCATAGAATTAGCCTATAGCATAAACTCTTCTAGTCCAACATCAGATGTTATGGATATTAACAAAAAGCTCAAGGACAGCTTAAGTAAAGCAGATAGCTCAACACCATTAGAGAAACGCTTTATTAGCGAGATCTGTAAGAAGAAGATGCAAAAGAAGCTGCACACCTTGTTCTGCAATGTAACTTCTAAGAATTCTAACTCTGTAAAGACTATAACTTTTACAGCTGGAGAAAAGTACGATATACTTGCTAAAACACCAGCGCAGCAAAGGATCTAGCAGCTATCATCTCTTTTAAATTCCTATTTATTCAATATTTTCAATACTGTTACTTTGACTGTGAGTGACGCAGTGTGCGGTGTCTTATGAAGATGCCCCGGTGCTGCATTGCAATGTGGTATACCCCCACTCATTAGCAGGATCCAAAATTACCTATTAGCTATCCATAAGAAACTCTTTACTAGGATGAAAACAATGTGAGTAGCAGAAGCATGAGAACGCTTCCCTAAACTCCTTAATCATCTTAATAACAAATAGAATTATGGAAAGTAAACAAGGACAACTCCAAGAGATTATGATCAGCTACAAGCCTGTAGATGGTCTAGACAATGTAACAGCAGTTAACAGTTCATTAGATGCTTATAAGCATATGATTAACTTCTATGATAAGGATACTATCACCTGCCAGGAGCAACTCGTTGTAATGTACCTTAACAGAGCTAATAAGCCTATAGGTGTTATACCACTGTTCAGAGGTGGACTTACTGGTACTGTAGTAGATGTGAAGTTGATCATTAGCATAGCATTGAAATCGCTTACAAGCAGTATAGTTGTGAGTCATAACCATCCCAGCGGAAACAGGCAACCCAGTAGAGAAGACACACTTATGACAACGCGTTTAAAAGATGCATGCAAGCTTTTAGATCTAACACTTCTAGATCACCTTATAGTAACACCTGATGGGAACTATCTGAGCTTTGCAGATGAAGGTATGTTATAGTAACAAGATTAACCGGATGGGGAAACCTATCTGGTTAATTTTCAAGAAGTTCTATTTCCTGTGAAAAGCTTAAATCTACTTTAGACGGCTTCCTACCGTTCTTTGCAAAGAGTCTTCAAAATGTTGTGCCCGCTTTCTTTCAAGATCTTCACGTTCCACAAGATGTTCAAACTCGTTAATATATCTCTGAGAATAAAAGTATATGGTTGGTATAAAACCATGAAACTTTCTGGTTTTACCCATCCACTTGCGTTCTTCATCAGTTATGGTGTGATATCCAAGGGGTGTTTTAATTGTATTGGCATCTATTACTATGTCCTGTGGCCCCAATTTCCCTTCAATCTCTGTAACAACTTCATAAATCTCAAACTTAACCTTCTTATCGCTGTATGCATATTCCCATAACCTTTCTTTTGAATGCTTTATACTAGCCTTTCCGTAAACTTTACCCAATTCACTTATTATTACATCTCGTAATTCTTTTTCTTCCTTATCAAATCTTTTGGGGTCATAAGTCAGTGAGATTTCACGATCCATTATTTGTAGATAATCTCTTGTAAGAGTAACATAATCTAAACAACCATCTTTATTAAACTTTGGACTTACTCCAAGAACAATTCCGCGCCCAAAATTGACTCCTGTTGAAGTACTAGAATTTGCTTTCAGCTCATTATAAAATGAAACCGAGTCCATGTTTGAATGGAAATTTAAATAAAAGGTATCCGCAACAGCATCACATTTAGCTGATTCAACAGTTTTAGCTGGCGTATCACCCTCCACTTTAATATTTCCTGAAGAACCAGGGTTTCTGCAACTATTTATACCTATAGATAAAAACATAACAACCACCACTGTGAGGCATATGGTAACTATGGACTTGGGCTTATTTAGATTCATAGAGATAAATTCAGCTTGAAAGTAGTAGTTTAAGTTTAAACTTTATAAGTTTTAATAAAACCAACTTAAATCCTACTTCTACAATCGTTGGTTATTTGTTCTTTCAAGAGAATCTACATGACGCTCTGACTCACTTTTCATCTTTTGTTTTTCTTCTTCTTGAAAAGTTTGCTGGTTTAGGTATCTGCTTGAACTGTAAACTATAACTAACCTTATTCTACTAGACTTTTGAATCTGTGAATCGGAATCTTTCTGGTGGTTGTAGCTACTAGTAAAAACATCAAAACTAACTTTCCTTCCTGCAAAAGAATATGATTTCCAATTGGCGGCATAAAGCTTATCCTTAGGGTACAACTCTAGAGATTTACTATCATTATTTCTATTCTCATGATCGGTGGCATCATCTTGTATTATGAATTTCTCCTTACCATCCGGAAGGTCATTTCTTCCTAAATATGCATGCTTGAAAACCCAAGATGGACAGTTAGTCTCTGCACCTACCACTAGGGCCCATTCTCCCAACTGACTTAAAATATGAATATCTCTTGCAGTGCTATCTGAATTTAAATGGTACCCGTTGTATTCTGTCTTTAAAACACCTAAAATGTAATTAGCAAAGTCCACTTCAAACTTATCAATAGCAGGTGTATCTCCAAATTGAATCTCACCTTCAAGCCTTATGTAATCCAAACAACCTGAAGTATTAAAACTAGGTTGAACCGTAAAGGACAATTCCTTTCCGCTGTATACTATTTTGTTACATCCTGCTACCAAATTTTTGTTTGTACCTCTTTCATTGTAAAATGCGGTATCATTCATATTAGAATGAAAATTCATAAAGAAGGTATCAGCTACTGCATCACAACCCTTCTTTGAAGAGGCAGAACTTTGACCACCTGATGCGGGTACATTTGGAGCACTGCTATATGTATTTACAAGAACTATAGCAACGATAACAACCAGCAGTACTAAAAAAACATTGCTTGGCTTAGATAAATTATTTTCTTTCATCATTAGATTTAGAGTGTTGAAAGTACTTAGTAAAGTTTAAACTTTAAAAGTTTTAATAAAAACAAAGAACAGTTAGCCATAAAAAAGTTAGCATGGTATAATACAAGAGAGAAGATAAAAGGTGTATGATAAGCTTGTGTAAGCAGGTGCTGAGCAAGTTTGATGCTTTAGATCTGTGCAGAGCCCTTAAATGCCCCCCTTACCCCCCAGAGTAGTTAAACCCTAGTTAATGAGTAAAAGAAGTATTTAAGAGCTCATATAAAGATGCTTTGAGTCTTTAGTATCGCCCACACGCAGGAATACGCAATCATCCATGCACGTGCTAGACTTTTGTTTAAGTACAGTAAGATTGTACAGGGGATTATTCTTTCTGGCTAAAAAGTTTCATAGTAGTAATTGTTACCAATCCATACCCCAAGGTGAGTCATGCAACACCTTTCCTCAGGGGCATACACTAGCATAAAACTAGTTGCTGTCCTTTGAGCTCTGCCACGGGTAGTCCTTAGACTTGCCTCCAATCTATTGTTATATCATAGATCCTAGTGTTACCTAGCGTCTTTAAGTATGTCCTAACAATTCCACAAGTAATGATCAACCCCTTTCACTTAACCCCTACCTATAATTTAAGAAATAATTTGTAATGACCTAGTAATGAGACTACTTAATGTTGAGTATAGTTTTTAACAATTGTGGTAGGTTATGATCAACAGCACATCTTTACTATCATTAAACCCCATTAACTATGAAGAAGATAAAACAACTAGCAGCAGTATTAGCAGTAGCTAGCGTTCTTACAGCGTGCAGCTCAACACCTCTACCACAGGAGCTAGAATCTAAGGTGGTCATGTTTGAGAGAGAAACTGCTGATCAATTTGAGAAGCAGATCAATGCACTTTCTAAAGAAGGTTGGTCATACCAAGGACCTCTATGTGATAATGGTATTAATGCTACCTATGTATTGTTCCAGAGAAGGAAAACGGGTAAGTAACCTACCTGCAGAGTAAAGTCCTTAATCTTTGAAATCACGGTCTCTATATTCTCCTATGGATACCATTTTAACTAATAATTAACCAGACAACGCTTGCACATTTGCTTGTACATTTTGTAGTTCATGCAGTAAAACATCAGTGTTTACAGGTAGCTCAGTTGGATAGAGCATCTGCCTTCTAAGCAGACGGCCAGGGGTTCGAATCCCTTCGGGATCACGACGAGACAAAAAAGTCCTCAACGCAAGTTGGGGACTTTTTGTTTGGTGGAATTTGCTCAAGTGAAACTGAAAACATCAAAAAAAAAGGACTCATTTCTACAAGTGCTGATACTACAAACCAAAATAATTAGCCACTGTAGCTCTATAACATACCGACACTCACAAGTTATGATTAGCTGCTCGGGTTATTGAACCGTGTAATTAAAGGTCCATTGGTATCCATCCCCGCAGGGTCCACCTTCACTTCCCATTTCTCTGGATTCAGTATAGACTGTTTGTCCATTATAAATCACCTCTAGATTAACCGTATTACATTGATAGAGTAACCCCCCAAGCCCATCACCGCCAATAATGTTAAAATAAGTAATAACCAAATATATTGGGGTGTTAGGAACTGCAGTTGTACTATATTCAATAGTGTTCTGACCAACCTGATTAGGAATGTTTCCATTAATCGATTGATTAAATGTCCCTTGAACTGACAACCAATTAGAAATAGCAGAAAGTTCATCAGACTGTGTAATCGGATCCGCTAAGGTTACTCTAATTTTCAACGGCTTAAACTGATCCTGCGTGGTTTCAACCTCATCTGGGGTACAGCCATTAAAGAAAAAAACAAGCGATGCAAGTGCTAAAAAGTGAAATAATCTAGTTCTCATGAAGTAAATATAAATCATTTGAGATATTATTTACTCCAAAGTACTCAACGAAACTACAGTTCGTCTACTACTTCATCTCATGAACAAATTCGCCCATCGACTTCCTCACCTTCTTCGCATTGATTAAATAATCCTTTTCCGGATTGCGATATCCCAAGGGAAGCAAGAGAACAGACTTTAAACCTTTCGCTTCAAGACCGAGAATGCGATCGACTTCCGCCGGGATAAATCCCTCCATTGGCGTGCAATCGACTTCTTCCATAGCCGCAGCTAACATCGCTATTCCAAGCGCAATGTAGGCTTGCTTCGAGGCATGCTCGAAATTCACTTCGGCCGGACGTGGCGGATAAGACTTCAAAATACTGTTGCGGTAGTTTTCCCAACCCTCGCTCCTCAACCCTCTTACTTCATTCACCAAATCGAACCACTTGTTAATGCGATCTTCCGTATACGTATCCCAAGCTGCGAAAACCAAAAGGTGTGAGCAGTCTTCAACTTGACTCTGGTTGTGCGCTGCTGCTTTCAGCTGAGTTTTCAATTCAGCATTTGTAACAACCAACAATTCGTAGGGCTGCAATCCGCTTGAAGAAGGCGACAAACGAATCGCTTCTAAAATTCTCTCTATCTTATCATCACTTACCTTCTCGCCATTCATGGCCTTCACCGCATATCTCCATTGCATTGCTTCTACTGCATTCATTCTTTGTCGGTTTTTAATGTTAACTCTCGCCTAAAACAAGAAGATAGCTTACTTGTTTTCAAAAAACATAATTAATTGGAATAACTATCCACCCAAAAGAATTTTCTCAAACACTTCAACAGGCTGAGCCCCTGAAACTGCCGACTCTCTGTTGAAGACAAAGAACGGAACTCCGCGTGCACCGAACTGCTGAGCAGTATAGGCATCTTCGTTCACGGCCTCTTCAAATTCATTGGAAGATAAAACACGTTTGACATCTGCTTCATTCAATCCAATCGAAACAGCCACTTGAATAAGGTTTTCTTCTTCATTCAAATTGATGTTGTCTGTGAAGTGTGCTTTTAAAAACGATTCTTTCAATTCAGCTCCCTTACCCAACGATTTCGCGAAGTGCAGAACACGATGTGCATGAAAGGTATTCATCACGAATGAACTTCGAAGCTTCATGTCTAATCCGGCTTCCACAGCCATCGACTCCACACGTCCCATCATACCATTTACTTGATCAATCGACATGCCTTTCTTCTCTGCTAAATGCTCCACCACCGAAGCACCGGCATCTTCCGCAGTCACACTCGGATCTAATTGAAAACTCTTCCATTCAATTTCCACACTCTTTCCGGTCTTCGCAAGAGCTTGCTCTAAATGACGTTTCCCGATGTAACAAAACGGACAAACGATGTCGCTCCAAATTTCTATTTTCATCCTGCAATATTAAGCACAACTTTTCGAAGCAATCTTGCTTGCATCTTTCGAAGAATCTTGCCTGCATCTTGTGAAACATCTTTCGAAGAATCTTGTGCAACATCTTTCGAAGAATCTTGTGCAACATCTTTCGAAGAATCTTGCCTGCATCTACTGGTCAAGCTCTTTCAAAATCTGATTCACATCCTCTTCCGTCGAAGTCAACTTCGTTTTGCAGATGACAATTAACTCGGAAGCGCGTTTCACCTTTTCAGATAAGATGTCAACCGATATTTGTCCCAATTCAATCTCAGATACAATGGCCTGTAATTCTTCAAAGGCCTGTGTGTAATTTATTGTTGTTTCACTCATACGATTTATTCTTTTCTAGATTTTATTGTTCCGTTATATAGTATCGTCTTTATTTCTTCGCCAGTATTCACTTGGTCCTCATCGGTTACAGCTTTCCCGTTGACCAGTGTAATACTGAATCCGCGTTTCAACACATTTCGCGGATCTAACAAACGAACGCTGTTCTCCAATCCGTTTATTTTCATCTCTTCTTTCGACAACCGAACGTTTATTCGGTTTTTTATTCCATCTTGCATTTTCGAAACCGAAACGCGTTCTGCCGTTAATAGGGTGCGCGCATCATTGGCCAATGCCTGGGAGAGCTTTAGTATATTTCCTTTCTCACTTGAAACATGTTGAACAGCTTTCGTGCGCAGACCCACGCGCAGCGTTTCAATCTTTGATGTATTTTTTACCAATGTCGTTTCCACCACAGAGCGAAACAGCAACACGAATGCGTGCAACTTCGATTTGGTTTCGGAAAGCAAACGCAACGATTTATCTGCTATTGTTTCCTCGGCTCGCTGAACCGGCAAAGAAAAATTATGAAACTTCTGAATGAAATAATTACCCAAGTCCGTCGGCGTTATCAGATTCTTATACGCCACCATATCAGCAACCGACTCGTTCACACGGTGACCAATGCCTGTAAGAACAGGCAATGGAAACTCAGCTATAACCTTGCATAGATTTACATTGTTGTAACAAGCCAAGCCAATATCTCCACCACCCCCACGCACGATTACCACTGCATCGAAATGATGCGCCACTTTTCGAATACGGTTAAGCTGACTGGTCAGATCTGCAACAGCTTTATCTCCTTGAAGAAGCGAAGGAAAAAGCATGTGGAAGAACTTATACTGCCACTGGTTCTCGTCGACAACATGCGTAAAATCTTGATATCCCTTGCTGTTTGCCACTGAAATAATAGCGAGTCGTTGGGGAAGCAAAGGCAAAGTCTTTTTTCGATTCAAATCGAAAATGCCTTGTTGCTTCAACGCTTGAATGCTGTTTTGCTTTTCTTGTTCTAAATCTCCTAAGGTATAATTCGCATCTATCTCATGAATCGTTAAAGAAATGCCATACTTCGAATCGAATCCGACCGAGACATTCATGAGAACTTTAATTCCATCCTTTAAGGGCTCTTGCAGCAACTGAATAAAATTCTGATTGATTCGCTCGAAATCATTTTTCCAAAGATTGGCGCGCATTTCGGCTACAATTATTCCGTCTTGCTTTTCCACTAGTTCCGGATAAGCGTGTCCGCTTTTCGGATAAAGGTTCAGCTTATTCATTTCCGCTACGATCCAATAACGCCCGTCAAATGAGGCCTCCAGCGCTTTGCGAATGCTCTGAGTGAGTTGAAGAAGGGTGAAGGTTTTTTTCGGGGCTGACATAGGAAGTGAAAGTAGGACGAAAATGAGCCTCACTTCCGATTGTGGATAATTATTTGACCGTGCCAAAAATTAAATTCATTGTTGAAATTTATTTCCAAATTTTATAAAACCCTTATCATTATTGAAAATAAATATTTTTGAACAACGTCCCTTGCTCTTCATTTTTTCAACAGTTAAAAACTATTTGATCCATCGCGCGAGATGTCGTTCTACTTTTGATGTCCCGATTTGAAAAAAATCACCCCTTTCATTTTTTAATAGCTAAACTCCTTTATTTGCGGGACTTCCCGCACACACAGGAACAGCTACTGCTTTGCCTTTTTTTAATGCAGCATAACTGCACACCTAACAAATACTTTCGCCAAGACGACAAAAAACTATGCATCAAATATTCATTCACGCCGAGAACTTTACGGTGTTTCAAGAAAAACAAACCTGGGAAATAAAGAAATTTAATTTCTTTTACGGCGAGACCGGAACAGGTAAAAGCAGTTTAATTAAGTTGATCGAATTATTCTCTGCGGCGGAATACGAAACGCGTGACTTAACCAATTTCGATCCCTTTGGTCCATTTGCTAACTTCGCCAATATACTGTTCGACAAAAGCAAGCCTCTTCGCGTATCCTTCGAAATAACCAATACCTTGGGCACAATAGTGTACAGCTACGAAATAGCGCTCTGCAAAAAGACAAACACTGGTCTCATAGCTAACTTCGATGTCATCTTCAACGGTCAAGTCATTTTCAATTTTGGACATGGAGACGGTAGGCTTTACACTTTACCTATGGTGGAACTTTACAAGTGCGTGAAGGCCTTGCGACAAGAAGAGTCAAGCAATTCCATTGATGAAGAGAATAGTGTTATGGCCACTGTTTTCTTATCACCACTTATTGGCCTGGCGCAAAAATCAATATTTATTGGCGAAGCGGAGATTGAATTTCTTCAGCGCACTCCAGAGTTACCCATGAAGAAATCGAATCAATCGAATGACAACGGACATTTCTTTCCTGATATGCTGGAGCTTTTTGAAATCAACGACTTCAACAGCCTCGACGAATTCATTGAATCTGTCTCTTTCTTTATTTCTAACTGCTTCCATGCCGTAGGCTCTTATATTGGAAGAAACCTTGTGAATACTGCCTATGCAGACCAACGATTCCACGGCTCTAAATTCTTTGAGCCCGCTCGTTCCAACTACCACACTTTTCCTTCAAACGATAAGATAGATGAGAAAAAATTAAATGCTGTAGTGAAGGACCTACATCTTCCGACAATTATAAAATTGGATATTTTCGATTCGGAAGGAGCCAAATGCGGGTATACCTATTATTTCGAATACAAAGGAAGCAAGCGCGTGCAGTTTCACCAACTCAGTTCTATGGAACAGAAACAATTCGCCTTTCTGAATATTCTTCTTGAGCACGAGAGCTACCACAACAAATACAATTTCTATCCAGACAAGCCGCTATTATTCATAAACAACTTGGAACAACTGGCATCAGAAACAAGTGGCTTGCATTTCATTAAAACACTTAAAAAGCATTTTCCATTTCATAGTTTTCTTTTTGAAACTCAAAATAAAAATTTCGAAAATCTTGCCATCGAATTGCAAAAATCGAAAGGAATTAAAAAGACGGATATTACAATTTATCATTTCCAAAAAAATAAAAAAAACAACACTTCGCATGTCAGTCAGCATGGACTTACTCGCAGAAACGAAATATTCCCTCCCCTGTACAACCCCAACAAAATCAACGAAAATTGGAAGAAGAAAATTCCCTTTCAACTTCACTTCAATTAAAAAAACAAGCTTGTCAAAACTTTACTTCGGCTTGTTCAACACCACACCTTTGCGGAAATAATTAAACAAAATGAATAAACAAAACGCAACCCATTACCACATTGTCTTGGACAAAAGTGGTAGCATGCAATCGCATTACAAAGAAACCCTTGAAGGTTTGAATGAAAAACTTCATTCAATAAAAGCCATTCAGGAACGCAACTTGGATCAACCGATCTATGTCTCGCTAACACTTTTTTCAGACAGCCCTGAACTGGTATTCGAAAACTTACCAGCTGCAGAATTACCTGTGCTTACAGAAAAAGATTACGTGTTAGACGGCATGACCGGCTTGCTCGACGCCATAGGAACTGTGATTAACCGCATGAAGTATGCTGTAGGACGTGACCTGAAAGCAAAAAACGGAACGGTAATGATTGTCATCTTCACCGACGGAGGAGAGAACGCTTCACGCATGTTCAACTTCCAAGAAATCTCTTTTTCAATCAAAGAATTGGAAGGAACGGGTAACTGGAATTTCGCCTTCATTGGGGCAGACATAGATGCATGGGGCGCCGCTAGCAGACTGAACATGCAACAATCACGTGTCTACTCTTCACAAAAAGCAAACATCAAAGACACCATGCACTTTGCGGCTGATGCTCTCGAGAATTCCATTCATCAAAAAAGATCTGGAAAAAATTGGGAAGGTTTTGGTGAATTTTAATTATTAAATTTATCGTCATGCGAACACGGGTTCATTTATTAAAATCAGAAGAAGTAGACCAAGCCGCCTACCACGAAATTTTGCATCAGTTGCAATCTTTTTCGGGTCCGCTCGAATTTATGTCTACAATAGATGAGCCCGTGTTTGAAGACGATGAAGGCATCGAATTCGACAACAAAGATGAAAAAGGTCGTGACACCTCTCTTCGGCTTCCTAAAGAAATGATAAGCAATGAAATTTGCTACTCAATTAGCGAATATCAAATATCTCAAGAAGCACATTACGAAGAAGCCCCGAAAAGAATTACACGCTTGAAATGGGACGACATCTTCGAGCAATGTGATATCTTTCGTAATCTCCACGATATTTCAGACATTGAATTTGTTGTTTTGTTAACAGACAAAGGCAATGAATACAATTGGTTTGCAGCACCCGATCCTAAAGGAAAAAGAAATGGATTCGTTCAGACTTCAGGACTTGGTTTCTACTTGCCTGGATTATCTCGTTCAAGTATTGTGTATCTCATAATTACACACATTTTACGACACCTTATGTTTTCGAACGTTAAGGAAATGGCCGATGGTGTTCATTACAAATCAGTCGGATGTATGAATGACTTTTGTGGAAATAAACCCGAGCTCATTATAAAGCTCCGTACCGCAGATTTATGCTCCGATTGCGTTAAACGCCTGGAAGAAAAACAAGTCGATCCCTTGCTCGCTACCCAAGCGTTTGAAATCATGGAAGCCATGCGCGCAGAAGTACTTTTCAGAGATCGATATTCGCTGTTGAAGAAACCAAGTCGTATGACTATAAGCGGACCGAATTTCACTATTAAATTCCCGGACCTTGCCAACATTGAATTAAAACTCGACAAGGTCGAAAAAACATTCTATCTCTTTTTCCTTGACAAACCGAACGGGGTGAAAATTAACACACTCGACGAACATCGCGAAGAGTTGATTGAGTTGTATTTGAAGGTAAGTCCTACTTCGGACAGAACTACGGCCATTCGACGAATTAACGAACGAACAGACAATTCGAATACCCAAAAAATTAGCGAGACCATATCTAAGATTCGCAAAAAAATCAACGATTTACTTGGAAGCGAAATGGGCGAACATTATGTCATTGCAGGTGCGAAATCTGAGAGTCGGAAAATAGGTGTTGACCGAAGCCTAATTTCCTTTTCGAAATAAACCATTTTCAATAAAACAAATTCATCTGTATTTTCACCTCATGAAATACAGGTGCTTTTTTGTCATACTATCCTGTCTCAGTCTCTTCTCTTGCTCTATGGAGAAGCAACTTTATTCACCAGGATATCATGTCGATTGGTTTCACTCACCTTACAACTCGCGTGAAATCGAGATTGAAAAAAATACCCTTTACTCACCCGTTCTTTCCGCTTCTAGCAGCGCAGAACCAATAGTGTCGCAAGAAAACATTCTCATTGAAGCGACTGAGCAACGCGTGCTAAAACCAGACACTGTCATTCCGAACAGAACAACAGAAAGTGAAGACGACTATGTAACACCCAACAACATAAATGAAGAAATAAGAAGGCCTTTTGACCCTCAAAATATCAATCTAACTGAACGCGATTATTCAACTCTTTCTAAACTTTCACAGTATTTAGTTTTCTCGGCATTTGCAACAATGATCCCAGGACTTACAATACTCTACCCTTTGGTGTTTATCGTAAATATATTTGTCATTCGAAAAATAAAGGCACTTGCTCATTTAAGTCCAAACGAGGCATACTACCTGAATCAAATAAAGCGTTACTGGCGCACAATAATTTGGCCGTTGTATGCCCTGGCACTTGGTCTCTTGTTGTTTTTACTTTTCGCTGGCCTTGCTTTACTTGCTTAATTCATTAGCGCGCAAGAAAAACAAATGCTATCAATAGCATAAAAGAAATAATGTTCACCAAAAAGCCAATGGTAAACATATCCCGTGCCTTCACCCAGCCCGTGCCATATGCGATTGCATTCGGAGGCGTGCTCATTGGGAACATGAAATCACAGCTTGCTGCTAAAGTCACCGGAATGGCCCATGCGGCAGCAGGTATTCCATTGGCTTGAGCGAGCACACCGACTATAGGAACAAACAACGTAACCATGGCCAAGTTGCTCATAAGGGCTGTAAGTAGCAAGCCAATTCCACATAACATAATCAGATAAACCGTTGAACTTCCTACGTGTACCACCGCTAGCCACTGCGCCAATCGTTCCAACAATCCAACCTCTTTGAATGCCAACGATAACGCCAATCCGCCACCAAACATAAGCAGCACGCCCCAAGATAATTTCTCTGTATCGGTCCATTCTAACAATGCTACCGAACGTTCATTCGGTATGGAGGACTCCCTTGGAATAAAAAACAACGACAGCCCGAAGGCCAAGGCAATCCAAGTATCGTTAAATGCGGGTATCTTCAATGCAGATGAAATCGGAGATTGGAAAATCCAACAGAGCACCGCTCCAGCGAATACATACAAAACTCTTCGCTCCGTCTTTGAAATTCCCCCCATTTCCTTGCGAAGGCGATGTAATTCTTCATGAGCTCCATCGATGGTTTCCTTCCTTTTAAAATGAATTTTAGAAAGAATCAAAAACACAAGTAGCAGCAAGATTATCGAAAATGGAACACCGTATTTCATCCAATCCAAAAAAGAAATTTCTTCTCCAAATTGTTCTTTCACAATTCCTGCAGCAGCTACGTTTGGAGGGGTTCCAATGAGAGTGGCCATTCCACCAATGCTTGCAGCATAAGCAACTCCCAGAACTAACGCACGTTTGAATTTTGCTTCGTGATGATGTGCAGCCAGTAAGTGAGCCACACTCGCCGCTATGGGAATTAACATCATGGCAGTTGCTGTATTGCTAATCCACATGCTTAACACGTATGAAGACAGCATGACAGCAAGTAAAATTCTCGCCTTCGCGTTACCTGCTAAATCGAGTAATCGAAAAGCAATGCGTTTATGCAATCCGTGTTTCTCAATGGCCAACGCTAGAAGAAATCCACCTAGAAATAAAAAGACAAATTTGTCGGCGTACGGCACCACCACCTTTTCCATGCTCATGACATTCGCTATTGGAAAAACCAACATCGGAACAAGCGCCGTCACCGCCATGGGTATCACTTCAGATATCCACCACCACAGCATAACTAAAACAGTCGACAAGACTACCCGTTCATTCCACGACAACCAATTCGGCAGCCCAAGTGTAACAGCAAAAGCAAGTATTACAGGAAGAAACAGATTTATTTTTCGCATGGACGAATTTAGTACAACAACTGCTTCTTAGAAGCATTCTTCCAACCAGCTTTGTACTCTGCGTCGACGAAATAAATTTTCAATTCAGCCTTATACTCAGCATCTTCGAAATATATTTTCTTGTTCGCCTTGTATTCAGCATCTACGAAATACCAACGTCCGTCGTTGTTGCCAGCTTTGTATTCTGCATTCTCCTTATAAACCAGCAAATCCGCCTTGTACTCAGCGTCTACCACATAAACCTTCACTTGCGCCTTGTATTCAGCATCTACTGAATAAATCTTCTGAGCACTCGCGCTAAGTCCAAATGCGCACAACGCAAAAAGTAGAACCATCGATTTCATAACTGTTTTTTTTGTTTCAACGAAGATAATCAATGTTGCACAAGATGCTTCGCAAGAAGCTTCGCGAGATGTTTCACAAGATGCTGCGCAAGACGCTTCGCGAGACGCTATGCGAGATATTGCACAAGCCCTTTCGAAGAATCTTACGAAGTATCTTACCAAGTATCTTTCGAAGTGTCTTACGAAGTATCTTACAAGGTATCTTACCAAGTATCTTACAAAGTATCTTACGAAGTATCTTACAAAGTATCTTACAAAGTACCTTACAAAGTATCTTACGAAGTATCTTACGAAGTATCTTACGAAGTATCTTACGAAGTATCTTACAAGGTATCTTACAAAGTATCTTACAAGGTATCTTACAAAGTATCTTTCGAAGAACATATCTTTGCTCCGTGCTAAAAAGAAACCAAATACTCGAAATAAAAATAGACCGCTTTGCCTTCGGTGGCAATGGAATCGGACTATTGAAAACCGACAAAGGCGATTTTACTGTTTTTGTTGAAAATACATTTCCCGGGCAGCTTGTGCGCGCGCAAGTGATTAAAACCGATAAGCGATTTGCAAATTGCAAATTAATTGAAGTACTTGAAAACTCTCCTGATGAAATAGACTTGCCTTACCAGCGCATTCCTGGCGCGCCCTACGCTGCATGGCCCATAGAGAAGCAACACGAAGCGAAAAAAGATTCGTGCCTTCAACTCTACAAACGCATCGGTAAAATTGAAAATATTGCTGAACTGTTCGATGAATACATTGAATCACCTTCTGTATGGAACTACAGAAATAAAATGGAGTACAGCTTCAGCGCAATACGCTACGACCTTCCAACCAAAACGGAACTCGATGATTTCGGATTAGGTTTCAAGCACAGAGGAACGTGGTGGATGGTTGAAAATCTAGATGCTGAATCGGGACTCTTCGATGCGACATTCGAAAACAACTTGCATCGCATTCGCACCTTTTGTGAAAGCAGCGGACTTCCAGCTTGGCATCCGCCAAAGCGTGAAGGATTCTTCAGATACGTTGTGGTTCGAAAATCATTCACGCACGACTTGCTTCTGATCAATCTTGTTACTTCATCGGAAGGACTGGAACAATTCGATCGCGATGGATTTGTGAAACTTGTTTTAGATATACTCGGAAGCCGCTGCGGAGGAATTATTCATACGCTGAACGACGACACAGGAGACCGCGCTGAGCCTCTAAACGGATCGTCGCACTTGCTTTACGGAAATTCGGAAATCGAAGAAATTTTATTGGGATTGAAGTTCAAGGTAAACATGAAGAGCTTCTTTCAAACCAATCCGAAAAGCGCTGAAAGGCTTTATACCAAAGCCATAGATTACTGCAATCCGGAAGAAGTTCCAAATGGATATATCCTCGATCTGTTCTGCGGAACTGGGACAATTGGACAACTCATTGCACAGAAAACTTCTTTGCCCGTTGTGGGTGTTGACATTGTGGAAGCAGCCATTGACGACGCAAAGAAAAACGCGCACGAAAATAATGTTTCGAATATCGAATTCTTCGCTGCCGATGTTGGGAAATTCTTATTGGAGCAACCGCAATTTCAAAATCAAATCAACACACTCGTGCTTGATCCACCGCGTGGAGGTATTTCACCAAAGACATTAAGAAAAGTAATAGGATTAGACGCGAAGCGCATCGTTTACATTTCCTGCAACCCTGCTACGCAGGCAAGAGATTGTGAAACACTTATTCTATCTGGATATCAGTTGAAGAAAATTAGTTTCGTAGACCAGTTCCCACACACCTCACATTTGGAGGCGGTGGCACTGTTCGAAAAAATTTAATTTACCGCTTCGTCGTTTTCGAAGAATCCTTTGAAACGACCTACAATACTTTCACCAAAAGGCTTGCGCCCACCGCGATCCTTAGAAACAGGTGCAACAGTCTCATCTGTTTCTTCTTGCGTCTGACCTGACATAGAAGGTTCGTTCTCTTCGTTTTCGGTTTGAGCAAAATTCGATTCAACTTGCTCATCCTCCTCTGAACTTGAAACGCCAATTGAATTCATATAGTCAGCAAAACTACTCGTTGCTGTATTTACCTCAACTGTATCTTCTACCTCTGGAGTTACAACTTCTTCTTCAACAACTTCCTGTCCCAATACACGCTCGAAATAATCCTCTCCTACATTCTCTTCACCCGTAATCACAAGACCAACACCCGTTGATAGAGCCGGCGGTAATTGTGATTCGTCGGTGTAGTTAATTACGTGTTCAATTGGCTTACCAATGCGACAATCCAATCCTGTAATGTATTCTACCAACTGCTTAATGTGCTTCAATTGCGCACCACCACCGGTCAATACAATTCCTCCAATTAATTTACGTTCGTATCCGCTGCGCATGATTTCGAAGTGAACCAATTCCAATATTTCTTTCATGCGCGCTTCAATAATTCCTGAGAGCGCACCCAAAGTAATTTCCTTCGGTGTTCTTCCATTTAGACCTGGAACAACAACCTTCGCATTCTGTGTCTCAGCTGCCAAAGCAGATCCGTATTGAACCTTCAACTGCTCGGCATGTCTGCTTAGAATTGAACATCCGGTTTTAATGTCTTCAGTCAAAATATTTCCACCAAATGGAATCACCGCAGTGTGACGAATCAATCCGTCATGGAAAATAGCAATGTCGGTTGTTCCACCACCAATATCAACCAAAGCAACACCTGCTTCTTTCTCTTCATCGCTCAACACAGCTGCAGAACTTGCAATCGGCTCAAGCGTTAACTCTCCCACTTCAAGACCCGACAATTTCACACAACGATAAATGTTTTTTATAGCTGGAAGTGAACCCGTGATAATGTGGAAATTCGCCTGCAAACGCACACCAGCCATTCCAACCGGATCTTTAATTCCGCCTTCTGTATCAACGGTGTATTCTTGTGGAATAACGTGAATGATAGACTCACCTGCAGGAACGTGTATCTTGAACATATCGTCCTTCAACGCTTGCAAATCTGCAATGCTGATTTCCGTTTCCAAATCCTTGCGCGTATAGATTCCAGGTTGCTGAATACTCTTGATGTGCTGTCCCGCAATACCCACATTCACGCGATGAACTTTAATTCCGCATTCCATCTCGGCTTTCTGAACAGCTTCTTTAATCGACGCTACAGTCTGATCGATATTCAAAACAATTCCGCGCTTAACGCCGTCACTTTTACTGCGACCAATACCCAATATGGTCACCTTTCCAAATGAATCAATTTTTCCTACAACACAAGCAATCTTGGTTGTTCCAATATCAATTCCAACTACCAATTTCTCTTTGTTACTCGGGGTTGGGTTGTTGTAAGTAGCGTAAGTATATTCCATATTCTTCAAATAATTATTGTGGTTGTTGAACTGCTTGCGCAGCTGCTGGTATTAAGTCGTTTGGGATTGCAATAGGCGCGCTGTTCCCCGAAAGGGCTAGACTATCGGCAGGAGCTGGAAATAAATCCGCGCCTCGCTTTTCGCAGATCACTTGATTTTCAAAATTCAAATTAATGCGACTGTATTTCTCAAGGTCAGTGATGTACAATTGCGAACGATAAAACTGAAAGAGCATCTTCGTCTTCATTTCCAAATTGTAAATACTTCCGTAGTCAATCACGTGTCTTCCAATGCGAGGAATAACTTCCAATGTTCCCATCGCGGTTAAATGAACATGCTCGGTCCAATCTCTCAAATCAGAATGTTTGCGCATGTGATTTCCAAACACAATCAGTTCGTCGAGATATGTCAGACCCAAAGTGTTTTCATCGTAATACTCTGCAGTTGCAGGAAACTCCATGGCACCCATTACGCCTTCTACAGAAAAAACAGGAACATAAGCCACCGCTCGTTCAAGTAAGTTGAATGATTGTCCCAATGTGTCGACATAAAAACCCGTTCCGTCGCTGTTCATTATTCTGAACATGGGAGCGCGTTGTTGAATATCGATATTTAAAATTCCATCAACACCCATGTACACGTTGCACGATTGAATTGCCGGATGTCGGTTCACAGCGATTTGAATTGCTCCAACATCGACCTGATTCATAGGCGCGCCTTGCAATAATCCGAAATGACTGTGAACAATAGAATCAACTTCCGCTTTCGTAATAAGTTCATCAACATGCTGCCCTCTTTGAATATTCACACGCAATTCAGGAACGGGCTGTCCATTGTGTTTCGAAATTGAAAAAGCCCACAGAACAAGCGCTCCAGCGCCCATAAGCACAAAGAACACCAACACCAAAACCCTCATGAACCATGAAGATTTCTTAGCTGTATTTCCCTTTTCATTTTTCATTACACTCGCGCCTTCATATACACTTCCAACGGCGAAACAAGGGTATCAATATCACCCGCTCCCAAAGTCAAAAGCACATCAAACTGCAGTTTATTTAATAAGGTGAAGATGGCATCTTTCTCCACTATGTATTTATCTTCCTTTTGAATTTTATCAAATAACCATTGTGAATCAATTCCCTCAATAGGCAATTCACGCGCTGGATATATGGGTAATAAAACGGGGATATCTAATAGAGACAGACTCTCTGCAAACCCTTCTGCAAAATCCCTTGTTCTTGAAAACAAATGCGGTTGAAAAATGCCAACAATACGTTTTTCAGGGAACAATTCACGAACCGAAAGAATGGCAGCAGACAACTCGGTAGGATGATGCGCGTAATCGTCTATATACACTCCAGTCTCACTTTTATATCGCACATCGAATCTTCGCGCTACTCCTTTAAAACTTGCGAGCACACTTGGAAGATCGTGAATCGAAACGCCAGCAAGCAACGAGCAAGCCATTGCCACCACTGCGTTTTCTACGTTATGTCTTCCGGGTAATCCCAAACGAACATGTGCTAATTCACCCTTTGGTGAATGAAAATCGAAAACATACGCCCCTTCTTCAATGCGAATATTCGTCGCGAAATAATCGGCTTCTGACAAAATACTGTAGGTCAAAACACCTGAGCGTTCAGCCTTCAATTCCTCGTGAATATTCAACTCCTTTTTCACCACCAGATTTCCATCTGCCCGAGTCTGTTTCAAAAACAAAAGGAACCCTTCGCGAATGCTTTCTTCATTTCCATAGATATCCAAATGGTCGGCATCCATTGATGTGAGCGCAGAAATCTTCGGAAACAACGTCAAGAAGCTTCGATCGAATTCATCGGCTTCCACCACCGTTCTTGAAGTGTCTGAAAGCAAGACGTTACTTTTAAAGTTAGAAGAAATACCTCCTAAAAAAGCATTGCATCCGATGGTAGAATGAAGAATATGCGCAACCAATGTTGAAGTCGTGGTCTTGCCGTGGGTTCCGCCAATGGCAATGGTTTCATCGAGTTGCGTAATGTATCCCAACAACTCACTTCGCTTCCAAATTCTAAATTCATGTTGAAGGAAATACTGCAATTGCGAAGAATCTTTCGGCACTGCAGGGGTGCGGACAATCAATACTTTTTCTTTCGGTGTGGAATGAAGCAATTGCGGCAAAGACATGACGCTGTCTTCATATTGAACCGAAATTCCTTCCAGCTCAAGTTCCGTAGTTAAAGCGGTAGACGTGCGGTCGTAACCCATAACATGCACTCCCTTGCGGTGAAAATATCGCGCAAGGGCAGACATGCCAATGCCACCAATACCCAAGAAATACATGACATCGCACGTTAGCTTACGCTCTTCCATACACCACTTCAATTAAGGTATCTACAATTTCTTCCGTTGCATTCGGCATCGCAAATGCCGCAATATTTTTTTTCAATTCTGAAATCTCATTTTCATTGTGAAGCAATTCTGAAACGACTTCAGCTAAATTCAATTCCGCCTCGCTATCGCGAACCATTAATGCCGCTTGTTTCGAAACAAGGGCCATTGCATTTTTTGTCTGGTGATCTTCTGCAACATTCGGAGAAGGCATAAACACCACTGGCTTACCTACTAGCGATAGCTCTGATACACTCATGGCTCCTGCTCTAGAAACAATTGCATCGGCAGCCGCATATACCATCGCCATATCTTGAATGAAATCGTAAAGAAGTAAGCTCGAAGTTCCTTCGTACTTCGCTTCTAAATTCGATTTGTAAATCTTTCCGCATTGCCAAATAACTTGAAAACCTCCCTGAAGCCAAGCATTCAAAGAAGCTTCAACCGCAGCATTCACAGCGCGTGCGCCCAAACTTCCACCTACAATTAAAATTGTTTTTTTTGTTGAATCGAAATTCAATTTCATCAGCGCTTCTTCTTGTGAATAAGGCAACTTCACGAAGTCTTTTCGAACGGGATTTCCAGTTAACTGAATCTTCTCTTTTTGAAAGAACGCATCCATTCCTTCATATGCCACACATATCGCTTTCGCACGTTTTGCCAATAATTTATTCGTTACTCCTGCAAAAGAATTCTGCTCTTGCAAAACCGTTGGAACACCTGCTGTTCCAGCCGCACGAAGCGTTGGACCACTCGCGTAACCTCCAAAACCCACAGCGACTTGCGGACGAAATTCCTTCACCACAGCTTTCGCCTTCAACATGCTTTTCAAAATTTTAATTGGAAGTAAAAAATTCGAAAGCGTTAATTTGCGTTGAAGTCCAGCAATGGGAAGTCCAACAATTTTATATCCCGCTTGAGGAACTTTTTCCATTTCCATTTTTCCTTCCGCCCCTACAAATAAAATCTCGCATTCAGGAAAGCGTGATTTTATTTCATTCGCAACTGCAATAGCCGGAAATATATGTCCGCCAGTTCCTCCGGCCGACAACAAAACTTTATGTAGTTTTCTCCCTTCCATAAGAATTAAAATGGCGCTTCTTCATGTTCTTCCAATTCCTCAACGTCGTCATTCTCTTCATCCATCTTCGATATACTCAAAATCACTCCGAACATGATTGCAACAAAAACAATCGATGTTCCTCCCATACTCACCAAAGGCAATGGCTGTCCGGTTGTTGGAAACAGATCCACCGCAACACCCATATTAATAAAGGCTTGAATCGTAATAACAAGTCCCAATCCTAAGGCGGTTAAACCGCCGAAATATTTCGGACTTCGAATCGATATTCGTATAACCCGGAAAAGAAAAATAACATACATCAACATTACCAAGGCTCCGCCTAGAATAGAGCCATACTCTTCAATAATAAAAGCGTAGATCATATCTGAATACGGATGCGGAAGAAAGTTTCTTGATGTCCCAGAACCAGGTCCCTTTGGAATAATCCCGCCCTCATTAATGGCATACTGCGCCAATTCAATTTGATATTTCGAATCGTCTATGGCACCCGCCTGAACTTCCTTTCCAACCAAACGATTCTTCCACGTACTGTAACGTGGAAGTAATTTCTCTGGTCCAAATTCTCCAATAACAATAATCAACAGTAGTATCCCAACGACTGCTCCAATAAGCTTGAACAAATGCTTCCAAGGCACACCTCCAAACACCAACATTAAAAAACACACAAACCCAATTAATGCAGCTGTCGAAAAGTTTGCTGGCAACACCAGTCCGCATACCATCGCTATCGGAAGAACAATTGGCAAAACACCTTTTTTGAAATCGTCTAACATTTGTCGCTTCACTGTTAGCTGTCGGGCGACATAAATAATGAGAACCAATTTCGCCAAATCACTCGTCTGGAAAGTCACACCAATACCGGGTATTCGTATCCAACGATCGGCGTTGTTGATGTTCGAACCGAAGAACATCGTGAACACCAATAACGGAATCACCACCCAAATCATGAGCTGTCCTATCCGAGAAAAAACCGTCAAAGGAAGCAGGTGCGTGCCGTACATAAACGCGAGTCCGAGTCCAAGCATGAAGACATGCTTAATTAAAACTCCTGCACTGCTTCCACCTTCTGCCTTCCACACCAAAGAAGAAACAGCACTGTATACCGCCAACACCGAAAGGGTGCACAAAAAAAGTGCAACCATCCAGATCACGCGATCTCCCTTTAAGTGTGAAAGAAATTTTTGCATGAATTACAATCCTTTTACCGCAACTTTAAATTGACGACCTCTGTCTTCGTAGTTCTCGAACAAATCGAAAGATGCACATGCAGGTGACAACAATACAGTGTCGCCGTCTTTTCCTAAATCGTAAGAAACACGCACCGCTTGTTCTGCACTGTCTGTATCAATAATGGTATCTACAATAGATCCAAATGCTTTTCTAATTTTAGAACTGTCTTTTGTTAAGCATACGATTGCTTTCACTTTAGACTTCACCAATTCCGACAATTCAGAATAGTCGTTTCCTTTGTCAGTTCCACCAGCAATCCAGATGATTGGCTTGTCAACAGATTCCAAAGCGTACCAAGTAGAGTTAACGTTTGTAGCCTTGCTGTCGTTAATGAAACGAATGCCGTGAATACTAGCAACAAACTCCAAGCGGTGTTCAATGTTTTCGAAGTTCATTAAACTGTCGCGAACAGCTTCTTTTCTTAATTCTAAAAAACGAGCCGCTGCTCCTGCTGCCATGCTGTTCTGCAAATTGTGTTTGCCTTGCAATGCTAGTTCTGTGATTTTCATAGTAAATAAATTATGGTTTGTGTTTAGGTTAAAATTTGATTCGTCGCAATAGCCACCTTGTTCGTAGGTCTTTCCAGGTTGAATTGAAATTGGAAATAGTGTGGCGTTCAATACATGGCGTGCCATAGTCTCTTCTGTAATGGCATCGTCGGCATTGAAAATGAAAACATCTTTCGATGTTTGGTTCTGCGCAATGCGCAACTTCGCATCGGCGTATTTACTTAAATCGTATTCGTAACGATCCAAGTGATCAGGCGTAATGTTCGTTAGAATAGCAATGTCTGCTTTGAACGAATACATGTTATCGAGTTGGAAACTGCTTACTTCCAATACATAGTAATCGAAGTTTTCTTCAGCAACTTGTCTTGCGAAACTCTTTCCTACGTTTCCACCAAGACCAACATTCAATCCCGCATTTTTCAAAATGTGGTAAGTCAACAAGGTTGTTGTAGTCTTACCGTTACTTCCTGTAATTGCAATAAGCTTCGCGTTCGTATATCGATACGCGAATTCCAATTCCGATAATACTGGAATGTTCTTTTCGTGCAGCGCAACAATTAATCGTGCCGAGTTGGGAATACCGGGACTTTTCACCACTTCGTCTGCATTCAGAATTAATTCATCGGTATGTGTTCCTTCTTCGAAAGCAACACCGTGCGCGTTCAATTCAGCTTTGTACTTGTCTTTCAACAAGCCCTTATCCGAAAGGAATACATCGTACCCCATCTTCTTTGCAAGCACTGCTGTACCTGCACCGCTCTCGCCTCCTCCAAGTATGACTAATCGCTTATTCATTATCTTACTTTTAGGGTGATGATGGTTAATACGGCTAGCATAATTCCGATAATCCAGAAGCGAGAAACGATTTTCGATTCGTGCATTCCTTTGCGCTGATAATGGTGGTGAAGCGGAGACATTAAGAAAATGCGACGACCTTCTCCGTATTTCTTTCTAGTGTATTTGAAATACCCAACTTGAACCATTACGCTTAAGTTTTCAATCAAGAAAATTCCACACAACACCGGAATCAAAAGTTCTTTTCGAATAGCAATCGAGAATGTTGCAATAATTCCACCGAGCGCTAAGCTTCCTGTATCGCCCATGAATACTTGCGCCGGAAAACTGTTATACCAAAGGAATCCAACACATGCCCCTACGAATGCCGCAATGAATACGGTAAGTTCACCGCTGTGCGGTATGTACATTACATTCAGATAATCTGCGAAAATGTAGTTGCCGGAGACGTATGCGAAGATGGCTAGCGTTATACCTATGATAGCGCTTGTGCCTGTTGCTAGACCATCAATGCCATCGGTGATATTGGCTCCGTTCGAAACCGCAGTTACAATGAAAATTACAATCACTGCAAAGACGCCCCACAACACCCATGGACTCTCCATGCTATCTGGAACCAACCACGCGTAATCGAATTCGTTGTCCTTAACAAAAGGAATAGTAGTCTTCAAACTCTTCTCCTCTTCCCACTGCATAGCTTGTTGATCGGGTGTAGCATTCTGAATTTGAACGTCTGAAACCTTCTCCTTAATCGTTACTGAAGGATTCCAATAAAGCATGCTCGCAACAATAATTCCGACACCTATTTGTCCGACTATCTTACTTTTTCCTGCTAATCCTTCTTTGTTCTTTTTGAAAACTTTGATGTAGTCGTCTAAGAATCCAATGAGTCCCAACCAAACGGTTGCAATGATCATTGTTTGAATGTAGATGTTTGTTAAGTCTGCAAATAAGAGTGTTGGAACTAGTATTGCAGCAAGAATTATTAACCCGCCCATAGTTGGCGTTCCTGCCTTTTGCATTTGTCCATCCAATCCTAAATCGCGAATGGTCTCTCCCACTTGCTTTTTGCGGAGCATGCGAATCAACGTCTTTCCAAACACCATGGAAATTGTCAACGAGACAAGAATGCTCAATGCAGCACGAAACGACAAGTAGTGAAACAGCCCTGATCCAGGGAAATGCATGTACTTATCGAGGTATTCAAAAAGGTGGTACAACATACTTAGTTCGTTTGAAAGAGTTCTGTTATAATTTGTAAATCATCGAAGGGATATTTCACTCCGCTTATCTCTTGGTATTTCTCATGTCCCTTGCCTGCAATCAAAATGATATCGCCAGGCTTGGCTAGTGAGCAAGCCACTTCAATCGCTTCGCGACGATCAGTGACAGACAATACTTTTTTCTTTTGAATAGGATCCAAGCCAGCAACCATCTCTTGAATAATGGCCTTCGGATCTTCGCTTCTTGGATTGTCGCTGGTCACAATTACGCGATCGCTTTTGTTTGCTGCAATCGATGCCATAACTGGACGTTTGGCGCGATCGCGATCGCCGCCGCAACCAACCACTGAAATAATTTCTTCTTGTCCGCGAACAGACTGAATGGTCTTCAAAACATTTTCCAATGCATCGGGAGTGTGCGCGTAATCAACGATGGCTGTGGTACCGTCTTGCTTGCGTATGTATTGAAAGCGTCCTTCTGGAGCGCCTAAAGCAGATAGATGAACCAACACTGTAGTTGGATCAGTTCCAAGTTCAACAGCCGCTGCGAAAACAGCAGTTAGATTGTATGCATTGAATTCTCCAATAAGAGGTGAATGCAATTCAAAACGATCGATGTTTATTTGAAGGCCTTCAAGCGTGTTCTCAATCAGCTTCGCTTTATAGTCTGCTATCGTATGTAAAGCATACGTGCGAATTCGTCCTTTGCAAGCGGAAACCAACGCATCGTGATAACGATCGTCAGCATTTACAACTGCGTATGCGTTCGCTCCCAACTGATCAAATAAAATCTTCTTCGCTTTAATGTATTCATTCATTGAACCGTGATAGTCCAAATGATCATGAGTCAGATTCGTGAAAATTGCTCCGTCTATTTGCACACCCGCCATTCTGTTCTGGTGCAGCGCATGGGAAGACGCTTCCATGAAAACATGCGTGCATCCTTCGCGATACATACGCGCTAACAAGTCGTTCAATGCAACAGCATCTGGAGTTGTATGTGTGGAAGGAATTTCAACATCGTTAATGCGATTCACAACAGTTGAAAGCAATCCACATTTGTGTCCCATCGAACGGTACAAGCGGAACAACAATGTCGCAACCGTCGTCTTTCCATTTGTTCCAGTAACAGCAAGAACCTTCATTTTTTCTGAAGGATTCTCATAAAAATTCGCTGCCATAATACCCAATGCCTTAGAGGTATCGGCTACTTGAACATAAACAATGTTCTCGTCTAACTTCTGTGGTAAATCTTGACAAACAATGGCCGCTGCGCCTAATTCAATTGCTTTCGCTATGTATGAATGTCCATCCGATTGAATTCCTTTAACAGCAACAAAAAGAGCCATTGGACGAACCGCACGCGAATCCGATGTAATACTCTCAACAGCAACATTGGTTTTTCCAACTACACCATCTAGTCGCACTTTGTACAATATGTCTTGTAGCAGCTTCATCGTAAAGTAATTTGAATGAATTGGTGATTGGCCTTGGTTCCGGGAAGTATGCTTTGCGACACAACCTTTCCATAACCCGTAGAAGAAACTTTCAGGCCTCTCTTTTCTAAAACATATACCGCATCGGTAAGTCCCATTCCACGAACATCTGGGACCTTATTTCCATTTTCGTCTTTGCTTGAAATGGCTAGACTACTTCCGTTAGAATTCGCGCTGATGTATTGTGCATCGGTTTCCAAAGCATAAGGAAACTGAACATGAGAAAGCGCCTTACGCAATGCATTTGACTCACCTGATAATATTGTCGGAATCCAAGGTTGAGCAACGAAGGTGCTGTCACTTCCCATGGCATTATGCGGAATATCTAATTCTGTTCCGAATAAGATATTCGCTAAATCACGAAAAACAGGCGCTGCAACTTTTCCTCCGAACGCTTCGAACACACGTGCTTTGTTTACGACAACAATGCAGGAATACTTTGGATCTTCAGCTGGAAAATATCCAACGAAAGACGCTCTATGCGAATTCTCCAAATAACGTCCTTTCTCGAAAACACGAGCGGTACCAGTCTTTCCAGCAGCACGATAGGGCGAATGTTTGAATACTCCCTTACCTGTTCCAATGGTTGTCACCGCCTCCATAAGCTTGCGGCCTTTAGCAATTGTCTCTGGCTTTAAGAAGTTCTCGCGAATAACAACGGGCTCATACTTTTCATAAGTCAAACCGTTCTTGCGAATCTCACTTACCAAACGCGGCTTCATGAATTTCCCACCGTTTGCAATGGCATTGTAGAAACACAACTGATGCAGCGGAGTCACTTGAACTTCATATCCAACAGCCATTTGCGTTAAACTCAAATCGCTCCAGCCCGCATCTTTCATTGTGCGCTTAACACTCGACTTCCCTTCACCCAATAAATCAATTCCAACGAGCTGTCCGTATCCGAAACGATCCAAATAATCTAAAAATTTCTGTGGGTTACTTCCAAACACATCGCGAACTACCATGGCTGTTCCAACGTTGGAAGACTTTGCGAACACTTGCTCGAGGGTTATTGAACCGCAAGCCTTCACATCGCGAAGCGTGTGATTACCGATGGTAAATGTTCCACCTCCTGTATGAATAACTTTCCCAAGATCCAAGTTTCCTTCTTCCATTGCGGCCAATAGACTCGCAAGCTTCATTGTAGAGCCCGGCTCAACACTTTGAGTCAATGCTAAATTCTCAATCTCATAAAATTTATTCGCAACAGAATCGTACGTCAAATTCGCAAGTGCCTTGATGTATCCCGTCTTCACTTCCATTAGGATTACGCATCCCCAATCTGCTCGATTCACCTCCATGGTGTGACGCAAAGAACTTTGCGCAGCATCTTGCAAGTGAACATCTAAAGTTGTTACTACATCGAATCCAGGCTCAGGCTCAACAACGTACTCACCGTTCATGGGCATCCAATCACCCCCAACTTTTTGCTGCATTTGCTTTCCTGCCTTCCCTCTCAAAAGAGAATCATAAGAAGCCTCCAACCCAACCATGTTGCTCTCTCTGAAAATACCAATGGTTCGTGCAGCCAACGCTCCATAAGGCTTCGAGCGTTTATCCTTTGGATTAATAATAACTCCACTTCGTAGTTTTTTCTCCTTAACGAAAGGAAGCGCCTTGAATTTCTGTAATTGATTGTAGTTTATGTGATCAATTACTTTCACATTTTTTTTCTCTGCTGCAATTGCAGACAAGAACAAATCCTTGTACTCCTGCGCTGTACGATCAAGAAACAAATCTGAAAGTCCAGAACAGAGGCTATCTAATTTCGAATTGAAACGCTCAATGTTATATCCACCCTTGCTGTCCCAACGAATCTCATACTCAGGAATACTGGTTGAAAGAGGAGATCCATCTGCTGCCAATATTCTTCCACGCTCCGGCTCTATGTCGCGTAGCTTGTAAGTAAACTGAGCCGCTCTTCTTTGAGCATCTTCATTCGGAATTGCCTGAATGTAGAATACTTTACCAAGGATGATAAGAGCCAAAACGCACAAAACCACGTACAAGACGTAGATGTAAACAGATATTTTCTTCAACTCATTCATTGGTGATCTTGAAGAAATTTGAATCGACATCTATGATATATGGAGTGGTCGTAGAATTAACCAATCCCCAAGGTGCAACCTGTCCAACCACCTCGCTGTGCTGCGATTTCACACTAAGCTCACTCGCGTTGGTACTGTATTCTGAATTGAGATCCTTAAGTTTTTCCTTGGTGTTCTTGATTTCAATTTGAACCGATTCAAAGTAGTATATCATACTAATTTGAATAAAGAATAAGACAACTATAAAAAAGAAAAAAGGAATCTGACGCACCAAAGACTGGCGTGTCAAGAACTCTCCTCCAATGATTTCTCTGAAGGTTATTCCTTTCCGTTTATTTTCTTCTTTCTTTGCCATTTGCTCTTCCCGAACGAACATTCATTCGGTTTAAAGTTTTATTTTTTTTGTCCTACCCGAAGTTTAGCACTTCGACTTCTACTGTTTCTTTCAATTTCTTCTTGTGATGGAAGTATTGGTTTGCTCTTCACTGGCTCTATCTGTCGCTCGAGATTTCCGAAAAAATCCTTCTTCATCTCCCCTTCCAAATTTCCAGATCTTAGAAAATCCTTCACCAATCGATCTTCCAAACTGTGATAGCTAATAACCACTAACCTTCCCTCCGGCGCCAACAACTCCAATGACTGTTGCAGAAACTCTTTCAATACTGCAATCTCGTCGTTCACTACCATGCGAAACGCTTGGAACATCTGAGCCAAGAACTGCTTCTCCTTCCCGCGTTTCGCGAACGACTGCGTGCAGTCGATCAAAGCTTGCGTTGTTCCCAATGGCTTATATATGTCAATCTCCTTCGCCACCTTGTACGCCCCATCAAGCTCGCCATACATACGTAAGGCGTCTGTAATTTCTTGAACGCTCGATTTGTTAATCCATTCATCTGCAGAAATTCCAGTCGATTGATTCATGCGCATGTCCAACGGTCCATTAAAACGGATTGAAAACCCTCTTTCGCCTGAATCAAATTGATGACTGCTTACTCCTAAATCCGCCAATATCCCATCGACCTGCTGAAACCCATGAAGCTGAACCCAGTTCTTAACGAATCTGAAATTTTGTGGAACAAAAATCAATCGCTCATCCTGTGGAACATTCTTCGCCGCTTCAGCATCTTGATCAAATGCGATAAGCTTTCCAGTTGTCAAGTGTTTCAATATCTCTTTCGAATGGCCTCCGCCACCAAAAGTTACATCTACATAAACCCCGTCGGGTTTAATGTTCAACCCCTCTATCGACTCGTGCAACAACACCGGGGTGTGATAAACTTGTTCCATTATTTGTCGCCTTTTGCGTCAATGTCTTTTCTAACTTCTTCCGCCAACGCTCCGAAATCCATCTCCTCTCCCAACACCTCAGCGTTGTATTGATCCAATGCCCAGATTTCCATTTTCTGACCAAGACCCGAAATAACCAATTCATTCTTTGAACCATCAACACCCGCATAGTCAAGAAGACTTGCAGGTAATGACAAGCGACCAACACTATCCAACTCAAGAAGCGTAGCTCCTTTCATGAATTTGCGCTGAAACATCTGATGCTTTTGATTGTATCTGCTCAACTTCGACATCTCTTCATTCACCATGTCCCATTCTGGCTTTGGATAAACCACCAAGCACTGCGTGAAGATGTCGCGGTTAACCACCAACCCGTGATGAAGAACATTCTCCAACTGCTTTTTCAAGCGCGCAGGAAAGAGCAAGCGCCCTTTTGCATCGACTTTACAGTGGTATTCTCCGAGTAGGTTTAACATTCAATTGTGAATTGTTTTCCAAAAATAATCACTTCTTCCCACTTTTTACCACTAAATAACCCAAAATCGCCATTTTGTTAAAAACTTCAGAGACAAACAACATCTTTTTACTCGCTAAACATATTGTAAATCAGTGCTTTTAACATGAAAAAACCCCGGTGGGAAAAAGTGGGAAATGTTAATTACAATGAACACTCCTCTTCATTCACCTCGAATTGTTCATTGCTTGTAACAATGAATGAGTGTTCACACACAGAATCGCGTAAATTCGTTGGCTATAGATTATGGAATACACTTTAAAAACAGACGGTGACTACACCTACATTGAAGAAGGAGAGGGAAAACCGCTTATTTTGCTACACGGATTATTCGGAGCTTTAAGCAATTTCAAAGACGTGGTCGATTACTTCAAACCCCGTTACAAGGTGGTCATCCCTATGTTACCGCTATACACAATGCCCTTACTCACCACTGGGGTAAAGTCACTGGCAGAATTCCTTCACGATTTCATTCAACATAAAAAATGGGATAAGGTGAACCTGTTAGGAAACTCACTAGGCGGACATGTAGCGCTCGTATACACCAAGAACCATTTAGAAAGAGTAGAGTCGTTAATTCTTACTGCAAGCAGCGGCTTGTATGAAAACGCATTCGGCTCGAGCTTTCCTAGAAGAGAAGACAAAGAATTCATTCGTCAGAAAGTTGCGGTAACTTTTTACGATCCAAAATACGCAACCCCTGAATTGGTCGACGAATGCTACGAGGTTGTCAACGATCGCAACCGTGTCTTGCGCATTTTAGCGCTTGCCAAGAGTGCTATTCGACACAACATGGCCGATGATTTAAAAAACATGGATATTCCAGCATGTTTGATTTGGGGAAAGAATGACACCATTACTCCACCTGAAGTAGCTGAAGAATTTCAACACAAACTTCCTCAAGCAAAATTGTATTGGATTGAAGAATGTGGGCACGCTCCTATGATGGAACATTCGGCGCAATTCAACACATTACTTGACTCTTGGATGAAAGAGCAAAACATATAAAGCACAATGAGCAAAGAATTAATTCATTCTGCTTCCTTCGTAAAGTCGTCGGTAGAAACCGACAAATGCCCCCCACCCATTTACCCTGAATTCGCATTCATCGGCAGATCGAACGTGGGAAAGAGTTCACTCATTAACATGCTCGTGAACAAAAAAGGACTTGCGAAAACATCGGCAAGCCCCGGAAAAACACAAACCATCAATCACTTCCTTATCAATGAGGAAAAGCATCCTTGGTACTTGGTCGATTTACCCGGATATGGATACGCAAAAACTTCGAAGACCGAACGCAACAAATGGGGAAGCTTCATTCGGAACTACCTCGACCAACGTGAAAATCTGATTTGTACTTTCGTACTTCTCGACTTCCGAATTCCGCCGCAAAAAATAGATCTTGAATTTATGCAATGGCTGGGCGAACAAGGACTTCCTTTCTGCATTGCTTTTACAAAATGTGAAAAGCTTACCGATCTTCAGAAGACCATTCGATTTGATGCATTTACTGTCGAATTGAAGAAGACCTGGGAAGAACTTCCGCAATACTTCTTTACTGCATCTGTAGAAAGAATGGGCCGCGTAGAACTTCAAGAGCAAATAGCAGCTTGGAGAAAAGAGTTCGCGAAAGACTACGATTAAAGCGGTGGGTTAATCTTCATCTTCTCTGCATAGTAATCGCAAAAATCACGCATAGTCGCAGCCATTCGTGCGTCACCTGTGGCTTTTTCGAAACTATCTGAAAGCGTCAACAATGTTTGATGAACAAAGAATGTCATTTCTTCAACTTGCATGTCTTTCGTCCACAAATCTATACGCATCGTATTGGCCTCTGCTTTGTCCCATACAGAAAGAATCATTGCCTTGCACTCTGCTTTCTTACCCAGCTCTGGAGCTTCCCATTGAATGGTTTCCGGGACATTGTTCTCGTCTAATTCTACTTCAATTGAAATCGTTGACTTCTTCATAAATTCGGTTTATAAGCTTGTAATATTTTTTGTGCGTTATCTTCTTTCAAAAGGCGATCAACAGAAATTTCCGGATGCTTTTCCATGTAACTCTTCACCATTTGAAAACCCATAAAAACTCCCAATTGTGGGGCACTTTCCTGAGGAACATTTTCAGCATTGGTAAATGGGGCGTATTCAAACCAACGCTGCACTTCTACTCTATTTTTCGAGAACAACACCTCTTGACGGGCAATCTCCTTCCACACATTCAACTGACGTCCTTGCGTCCAAGTATACTGTTCCGTCGTCCATGCCATCAATGTTGAATCATGAATTTCTTCGAACGCCAACCAAGTGAGGTAATGTGCCTTCCCATGAAAAATCATTTCTGATAACATATCATTTTCATGTTGAAGAGTGTCCGACTTCAGCAAATAGTAATAAGCTAAATTTTTAATTGCATTTGGAATCAGCTGCGCGCGATTCATATCTTCTTTCTGATATTGCGGAAAGGGAACCGACTTCGTAATTCGATTGTTCTGACCCAAATAAAAATCAAGTCCAACCGCCAAATAATCATCCGTACTATACGCTCCAATATTGAATCCTGAATTCATCCAAATCAATTGCGGCAATTTCATATTTGGAATTAAAGTCTGCAGACGCAAGGAAGACTCAAGAATTTTTTCATGAAGGGAATCCAATCTTTCTTGCGGATAGTTCTTCTCAATTTCAGCTTTCAAGTCTTGAAAATCTGAATGCGAAACAAACCCTTGAATCATTTTCAATGTTGAAAGGCTGTCGCATGGTCCGGCGTTGAGAATACGCTCAATGTAAAGGCAAATAAAATTTCCATACTTCGTCTTCAATCCAGAAACTACTTCAAGATTATTCCAATCTGAATTAAAAAAGTCTTGATCAAACCTCAATGGATTCAGCGACTTCCCTTCCATTTCAACTTCAATATCTTTATGCTTATCTGACTCACCGCATGAGTAACAAAACATTGTCAACAAAATTGACACGACTAGAAGAGGGGAATTCGTTAGCTTTGGCATAGTTATTTGCAAAAGTCATTAAAAAAGATCTTGGTATGAAAAAAATAAACACCTTAATTCTATTCTGCTTATTAACAGGATTATCCTTCGCTCAAGACGGGAAATCTTCATCCAGTAAATTTCGCCTAGGATTTAAAGCTTCGCCGAACATTTCGTGGTTCTCGAGTGACAATGGAAATATGATTGCGAGTGAGAAATCTCTTCAATTTGGATACGGCCTGAACTTCGATATTTTCTTCACTGAAAATTATGCAATTGGAACGGGGTTCAATATTAACAATATGGGTGGCACATTGTCTTACTTCAAAAAATACGAGAATGGTGACGATATTTCAACGACCACTAACTTGCCAATAACTGGAACTACACAAATTGCTGAAATCACCAGAGACCTTACTTTGAAGTATATTCAAATTCCCTTAACCTTAAAGTTAAAAACCAACGAGATTGGCTACATCACTTATTGGGGACAGTTCGGTTTAGGATTAAACATGAACATGAAAGCATTCAGTAACGATGAAATCGATTTTTTAAATTATCAAACAACTGACGCCAGTGGTAACCTTACGGGAATAAACAACTCAAGTCGAGTAAGTGAGAGTTTTTCTAAAGTCGACGTTAAAGACGATATCAATATTTTCTCCTCTAATCTTATTTTGGCTGCTGGCATTGAGTATAGCTTATCAGGAAACACCAGTTTACTTGTTGGGTTTACTTTTCAAAATGGATTTACAGATGTTCTTAGATCTGAGGGTATAGCCAAAGACCAAAGTAATAACCCAAGCCTGAATTCAGACAACACTGCTAAGACATTTGAATTATCTGGAATTCCAAACTATGTTGAGTTCAACGTAGGCATTTTATTCTAAGTCTGAACTTTCCTTTTGTAAATCCCGTACCTTTGAGGTTCGGGATTTTTTTTATGAAAAAAAAGCAAACTGTTGATCATATTGTAAAATGGCTTCGCCAATATTGCGAGACCAGCGGCATGAGCGGATTCGTTGTGGGGGTGAGCGGGGGCATTGATTCAGCGCTCACTTCAACCCTTTGTGCTATGACAGAAAAACCAACCCTGCTCGTTGAAATGCCCATTCATCAGGCTCAAAGTCAAGTTACCCGTGCGCAGCAGCACATGGCTTTTTTAGAAAATCGATTTGAGCATGTTAGCTGTGCTCGTGTTGAATTAACTTCAACATTTGACACTTTAGTTCAGACACTTCCCACTTCAGACAATGTCGCCGGTTACAACTTGAGTTTAGCTAATTCACGGGCACGACTTCGCATGACTACCCTGTATTACTTCGCCGGCATTCATCGATACCTTGTTGCAGGAACAGGAAATAAAGTGGAAGATTTCGGCGTAGGTTTTTTTACGAAGTACGGTGATGGCGGGGTTGATCTTTCACCAATCGCAGACTTAACTAAAACGGAAGTTTATTCGCTCTCTGAATCATTGGGTATTCACGAAGAAATATTGAATGCAGCCCCAACAGATGGCTTATTCGGAGACGATCGAAGCGACGAAGATCAATTGGGTGCCAGTTATCCAGAATTGGAATGGGCCATGAACTATAACAATAGCGATGAGAAACTTTCAAATCGCCAACGCGAAGTTTTGGTAATTTATCAGAAGCTGAACAGACAAAACCAACATAAAATGCTACCTATACCGGTCTGCACAATAACTGACGATTTAAGATGATGATGAATTTAGATTTAACTGGAAAGACTGCTGTCGTTTGCGGGGCAACACAAGGTATTGGGTTTGCAACTGCAATGCAATTGGCTAAACAAGGAGCTTCTCTGGTACTTATTGCTCGAAGCGAAGAACGCTTGAAACACGCTGTTTCGCAAATGGAAAATCCTGAAAGACACACTTACGCTGTTGCCGATTTTTCTCATCCTCAATCTGTGAAAGATGCCATACAGCAAGTGACAGCAGAACACACCGTAAATATTCTCGTTAACAACACCGGAGGGCCTAATCCGGGTAAAGCCATCGATGCCGACATTGAAGAATTTCGCCAAGCATTCAATGCTCATCTTATCTGCAATCAAATTTTAGCACAAGCTGTTGTCGATGGAATGAAAAAATCGGGATACGGCCGCATTGTAAATGTGATTTCAACTTCCGTAAAACAACCGCTTCCAAATTTGGGTGTAAGTAACACCATTCGCGGTGCAGTTGCCAATTGGAGCAAAACCTTAGCTTCAGAACTTGGCGCATTCGGAATTACAGTAAACAACGTCCTTCCTGGTGCTACTTCAACTGGACGATTGGAGCAAATTATGAATAACAAAGCTGCTAAGACTGGACACACTGCAGACGAAGTGAAGCTTGAAATGGAAAATGAAGTTCCGCTTAAAAGACTCGCCAAACCAGAAGAAATTGCCAATGCCATTTCCTTTCTTTGTTCGCCAGCAGCAGCCTATATCAATGGAATTAACTTACCGGTTGACGGAGGAAGAACGCTCTCATTGTAAAGAGCTAGCCTCTGCCCTGAATTCACATGTAGTGAAGCAGAATGCCTATTGCCAATACAGTAGCAACAGCTTCAATCATTAACTGCAAGAACAAGGGTAATCCCAAAGAAAAAGCGATTACCATAAGTAACAAGGCTATCCAAAAGTTTCTACTAAATCCTTCCATTAGGAAAATAACTAACGCTGGTAAAAACAAAGCCAGAGCAATGTACAATACCAACTCCAAATCCGAGTCGATAGACTCACCTTTACCTTGTGAAACAACTGTTTCAAGATTCTTCGAAAGATTCTCCGAAAGGTCTCGCTCTGCGTCTTGTGAAACATCTTGTGAAACATCTGTTTCAAGATTCTTCGAAAGATTCTCCGAAAGGTCTCGCTCCGCGTCTTGTGAAACATCTTGTGAAACATCTGTTTCAAGATTCTTCGAAAGATTCTCCGAAAGGTCTCGCTCCGCGTCTTGTGCAGCATCTTGTGAAACATCTCGCGAAGCATCTTGTGTAACATCTCGCTCCGCGTCTTGCTCCGCAACATGATTCCATTCTATATGATAACCGGGCTGATAAACACGTTTTTCAACAGAGCATGAAGCCAAGCCCAATAAGGCGAAAAGGAGAAAGACCCAATTTCTATTCATAATACAACGGGTTATTTACGGCTCGAATGTAGACTATTCAACCCAACTTAAAACAAAAGAAAAGGGCTGTCTTTCGACAACCCTTTCTTGATTTCCTCTGCTTCAATTAATATCTGTAAGCGTCGTTTTTAAATGGTCCTGCAACCTGAACGCCGATATAATCTGCTTGACTTTGTGTTAATGTTTCCAACTCTACACCAATCTTAGCTAAGTGTAACATGGCAACCTTCTCATCGAGGTGCTTTGGTAAAACATAAACCTTATTCTCGTAATTGTCGCGGTGCAACCACAACTCTAACTGAGCCAATACTTGGTTCGTGAATGAGTTACTCATTACAAACGAAGGGTGACCAGTAGCACAACCCAAGTTCACCAAGCGACCTTCAGCCAAAACAATGATGTCTTTGCCTTCTAACGTGTACTTGTCAACTTGTGGCTTAATGGTGTCTTTCGACGCACCGTAGTTGTTGTTCAACCAAGCCATATCAATTTCGTTATCGAAGTGTCCAATGTTACAAACCACAGCATTGTGCTTCATAGCCATGAAGTGCTTTCCAACAATAATTTGGTGGTTACCGGTTGCTGTAACGATAATGTCTGCCTCAGCAATCGCAGTATCCATGCGCTTTACTTCATATCCTTCCATTGCTGCTTGAAGCGCACAGATCGGATCAATTTCAGTAACGATTACACGAACACCCGCGTTACGCAAAGAATCTGCAGATCCTTTTCCAACATCTCCGTATCCCGCAACAACTGCTACTTTACCAGCCATCATTAAGTCAGTAGCTCTGCGAAGCGCATCTACCAACGACTCACGACATCCGTACTTATTATCGAATTTACTCTTCGTAACAGAGTCGTTGATGTTAATTGCAGGAAGCAACAAAGTTCCGTTTTTCTCACGATCGTATAAACGAAGAACACCTGTAGTGGTCTCTTCAGAAATACCGCGGATGCCAGCAGCCAATTCTGGGAAGCGATCGAAAACCATGTTCGTCAAATCACCGCCGTCATCTAAAATCATATTCAATGGCTCACCGCCTTCGAAAGCGTGAAGCGTTTGTTCAATACACCAATCGAATTCTTCTTCGTTCATGCCTTTCCAAGCAAACACAGGAATACCTGCAGCAGCAATAGCAGCAGCAGCGTGATCTTGCGTAGAGAAGATATTACATGAGCTCCAAGAAACTTGTGCACCCAATTCAACAAGTGTTTCAATCAAAACAGCTGTTTGGATAGTCATGTGAAGACATCCCGCAACACGAGCGCCTTTTAGTGGTTTACTGGCACCGAATTCAGAACGCAAGGACATCAATCCTGGCATCTCAGCTTCCGCCAATAAAATTTCTTTACGTCCCCACTCTGCGAGAGACATGTCTTTTACTTTGTAGTTCATTGTGCTTGTGAGTGTTTGGCTCATTTTTTCAATTATTAGTTTGCAAAGGTATAAACAGAACATTAAACAAAAGGTTGAATACCTTAGCAAAAAGATTTTTCATGCCCCTTTGGCCACTCCCATCGAATAAAAACATACTGCTCTGGCACTTAACAGAGTCTGAAGAAGCTTGGATGGACTTAGCCGAAAAGACAGGGCATCTCTTCCCCAATCGACTTCCCAATCGCAGAGATATCGAGCGGTTCGCTACATTCTTGTTATTGAAGGAAGCGAAGCTTGAAGACCAACTTCAATACAACGAATTTGGGAAACCCATTCTAAAAGACGGCAGATGCATTAGCATTTCTCACGATAAAAACCTGGTTGGAATAGTTATTCAAGCGGAAGAAATTGGACTCGACATTCAAACCGTTGAAGAGCGCATTCACCGGATCGCAAATAAATTCTGTAATGAAGACGAACTGAATCAATTTCACTCTACGGAAGAACGTATCGCCATATGGTCTGCGAAAGAAGCCATCTTCAAATACTATGGAACCGATGTTCCATTTGCTGAAAGCATAACGATTACGTCGATTGATTGGAATTCAGAAGAAATACTTGCTAACTATAACGGTGTTCATGGCTCGCGCATTTTCACACTGAAGCTCATAAACCTAAACAATACCTTTGTTGTATACACGCTATAACATGAGAAGCTTTTTAATCCTTACCCTTATCCTTTTTTCATTTTATATGGAAGGACAATTCCTGCCTGCTCCAGGAACATACGTTCATTCCCGTAACGCTACAACAGGTGCTGACCGCGAAACAGTTATTTGGTCGGAAGACTTCGCCAACGGCATTCCTGCAAGTTGGAGCAATTCAGGTGCACCGAGTCTTGCCGTTTGGGAATACCGTGGACCGGGAACCAATCCAAACTTTTTGGTTGGTTCGAGAGGGTCATGTCTTCCAGATGGAAACATTGGTGAAGCCATTGCAAGCAGCACCAACGCCAATGGATTTGTAATCTTTGATTCGAACTATTGGGACAATAACTTAAATCCGTGTACGGTAGATAATTTCGGAACAGGGCAAGCGCCAGGTCCTCACCTTTCTTACCTAACCACTGCAGCCATTGATTTGACAGGATACGCAAATGCTGCTTTAGAATTCGAGCAGTACATTCGCTATTACCTCGGAAACACCCGCGTTGAAATTTCCATAGCAAACGGGCCTTGGAATATTCTTTACACCAACGTTCTTGATCAAGGCATCACGACGCAAAATACTCAAACCGTTCGCATGCCCCTTCCAGCAACCGCAGGCAATCAAAGCAATGTGAAATTGCGTTTTGTTTACGACGGTTTGTACTACTTCTGGCAACTCGACGACATTCGCATTGTTCAAGGCTACGCCAATGATTTACTCATTGAAAATTCATCCTATGGAGATTTCGATTTCAACAATCCCGATCATACCACTGGATTCGAAATGATGGAATACACCCAGTATCCGAGCGCATTCGCTCCACTCGTTCATTTGAAAAGCAATGTGTTCAATTTTGGAACAAACACACAAACCAACGTTGCATTGAATGCTCGATTAATGGACGATAATACAGGATCGGTCTTGTATGAAAGTACTTCGCCGGCAATAACAACATTAGATCCAGGCGCTGACTCTGTTCTGGTTTCAGGAGAGTTTCAAATGAATCAAGTGGTATCAGATTACAGTGTTTATTTCAGCAGTCTTCAAAGCGAAACAGACGAGAACCTTGACAATAACCTCGACACGCTTCAATTCAAAATAACCCCTGTTACATATGCTCGAGATAAGAACAGTCTCGGCTCTATGTTTATTCCGTCTGACGCATTTGCAGACGCACCTTTCGAAATGGGCGCGGTGTATCTGGTTCCGTCTGCACAAGAGCTCCACAGCGTAAGCGTTGCCATAGGCGAAGGAACAACGCTTCCCTGTTCTGTTTATGCCACGGTGTTTCCATTCTCTCTTTCGACAGGAATTGGCAGTGCCTTAGCATCGACACAAGACATGGCAGTTACAGCTGCCGACATCAATACGTTCGGTGAAGCGAGTATGAAGGTTTTATCATTCGACTCACCCTTATTTCTTTCTCAAGGTCTTTACCTCGTTGTGGTTGGATCTCCTAACAATGCATATCAAACAATCATCGGATTATCCGGAAAATCAGAAGACTTGAGTGCGTGGGTGCGTTTCAACAATTCAAACACCGATCTATTCTACCTTACCAGAACACCGATGATCCGAATGAACTTCGGTCCAGTTTCAGAAATAACCGAACAATCATTCGGTCAGTCGTTTCAAATTTATCCAAATCCAGCAAACGAATCACTTTCAATTCTTTTGAATGAAAAAGAAACGGCTTCTATTGAAATTTTCGACGAAACCGGAAGACTCATTCATGCAAACAAAAGCAATACTGAAGTCTTAAAAATTGACTTGAATATTTCCGAATTTTCTTCAGGTATTTATACTGTTCGAGTGACACAAGCCAATCGTACTTCTGCCCAAATTTTCATCAAGCAATAACGTATGTCAATCAAGTCAAGCGCCAGTCTTTGGCTCGGAAAACGCATTCGAAATAAATTGTTGAATGAAAACGAGCATGCACAGGCTTTGCAAAACGAAGTACTAAAAAACCTTCTGCATAGCGCGAGCAATACTGCTTTCGGAGCGGATCATAAATTCAAATCTATTTCGAATCATGCGGAATGGACAGACGCCGTTCCTGTGCGCGATTACGAAGAGTTGGTTCCGTATATGGAACGCGCAAAAGCCGGTGAACTTTCTGTTTTGTGGCCTGGTATGCCAAAATATTTCTGTAAGACTTCAGGCACAACTAGCGGAACGAAATTCATTCCGCTTACACAAGCCTCTTTGCCTAACCACATCGGTTCCGCGCGCAACGCACTGTTGAATTACATTGGTGAAACAGGTCATTCGAAATTCGTTGATGGAAAGATGATCTTCCTTCAAGGAAGTCCTGAGCTAGGTAGACTTGATTCGGGCATTCCATACGGAAGGCTTTCGGGCATTGTTGCCAATCATGTTCCTGCCTATTTGCAGAAGAATCGCATGCCTTCATACGCAACCAATTGCATTGAAGATTGGGAAACGAAGATCAACAGAATTGTTGAAGAGACCTGCAAGCAAGACATGCGTCTCATTTCAGGAATTCCAAGCTGGGTGCAGATGTATTTCGAAATGCTACTTGAAAAAACTGGTAAGCAAACCATCAAAGAAATCTTCCCGAATTTCGAATTGTTCGTTTTCGGAGGAGTGAATTTCGCTCCTTATAAATCGCGATTTGCAGAACTCATTGGCGAAGAAATTCCAACCATAGAATTATATCCGGCAAGCGAAGGATTCCTTGCCTATCAAGACAGTCAAGAGGCCGAAGGTCTTCGCTTAAACATCAATAGCGGTATCTATTTCGAATTCATCAAAGCAGAAGAATACTTCACTGAAAATCCGAAACGCTACGCCTTGCATGAAGTTGAATTGGGTGTGAACTACGCGCTTATCCTGAGCAACAATGCTGGACTTTGGGCGTATAGCATAGGAGACACGGTGAAGTTTGTTTCGCTCAATCCGTATCGCATTTTAGTCACTGGAAGAATTAAACATTTCACCAGCGCCTTCGGGGAACACGTCATTGGTGAAGAGGTTGATCGAGCCATGACACACGCGCTCTCTCAACTGAACTTCTCGGTGAATGAGTTTCATGTCGCCCCACAGGTTCAGCCTGCGGAAGGACTTCCCTACCACGAATGGATCATAGAGTTCAACGGAGAGATTCCTGAATTGAGTGCACTTCAAGAATTGCTAGACAATAAAATGCAAGAACAAAATGTTTACTACAAAGACCTCATTGTAGGAAGCGTTTTACAAAAGCTGAAAATTACTCCGGTAAAAAACGGAGCATTCAATACCTATATGAAATCGGAAGGAAAACTTGGGGGACAGAATAAAATTCCACGACTCGCGAACGATCGAAAATTGGCAGATGCATTACTTCAACATAAATAAATTCATACTTATTGTTTCAGTGCTTCTGTGCTTCAAAGCGAACGCCCAATTACGTTGGAGTGATCAGAACGTGAACTACGGCATATTCACAAAATACACCGAACGCGTTACAGACATTGTTGTTTGGAATGAAGGAACAAAAACAGACCATTTACTTCGCGCCGACTTCTCTCCGAATTTTCAAGTATTGTATTCAACCAAGGACGTGCAGCCGGGAGATAGCTTGGTGATTCGCATTAAATTCAATCCGAGAAAAACAGGAAAATTCAAAGAAGTTGTTCCCATTTATTTCGCTTCACAGAGTTTTTCAATTCCGCTTACCATTAGTGCAGAAGTTACCTACGTGAACTTAACGGAAGACCTTCCTTGTCCGCACTTCAACGAAAAACCCACGCAGTGTTGTGGAGAATTTTCACTGGATGTTTTAGTCCTTGACAAAGCCACTAAAAAACCCATTCGAGATGCAGATGTTGAAGTGATTGAAGAACGTATTCTTCAACTCACAAAACAAACAAACAAAGACGGCGAAGTGAATGCAGAAATTCCTATTGGCTATTACACCCTTTACGCTGGAAAAGAAGGTTATTCGGGAAAATCAATCACTACGCAAGTAAATCTTCACAACCACCGATTTGTTTTCGAATTAGAAAAGAAAGAACTTCCTCTTCCACCCGTTGTAACCGTTCCAATTGATTCAGTTCCGACTGTGGTTGTTACAGAACCCATTCCGAATAGTACATTCGACGAAAAAGAATATGTTCCGAATAACATTTCATTCTTGATAGACATTTCCGGATCTATGGCACAAGGAGAAAAATGGCCAATAACACAGCAAGCACTTTCTTCATTATCGGGAGTCATGCGTGCGACAGATCAACTTTCTGTTCTAACGTATTCAGAAAAAGCAAAAGTGCTTTTGAATACTACGAAAGGAAATGAAATCAGCGATCTCGCATTGTTGTTGGAAGGAAAGAAACCGAACGGACAAACCAGTGGAACTGCGGGATTCAATGCCTCCTTCCGCATATTGCGTAAATCAAAAATTGAAGCGGGAAACAATCAGCTCTATGTCATTACAGACGGAGCCTTCAAACCCGAAGATGAAAAGCAAATAGAGAAAGTCGTGCGACTAGCGAACAAACGAAACATACACACAACAGTAGTTGTGGTGAAAGGAAGTAAATTCGCGAAAGAAAATTTGGAAAAGATTTCTCAATTTGGAGAAGGGTCTTTTCTCTGCATTGAAAATGCAGAAGATGCAAAATCGAAAATTTTCGAATTAATTAAGCAGCAATCGAAAAAATGAGTGAAGTAAAAATCATAGGCATTTCAGGAGGAAGTGGATCGGGCAAGACCACGTTTCTAAGCAGTTTAAAAGAACGCATTCCAAGCGATCATTTAGCGCTCGTTTCTCAAGACAATTACTACAAGCCACAAGCAGAGCAGCACAGAGATGAAAACGGATGGGTGAATTACGATCTTCCAACCGGGATTGAAAAAGAGCGATTCATTTCCGACATGAATGAATTGTTGAATGGCAATGCGATAGAATTTTTGGAATACAACTTCAACAATCCGGCATGGGAGCCGCAGAAGATGACCATTCAACCGGCACCCATTGTTGTCATGGAAGGATTGTTTGTGTTTCATTACAATGAAATTTTCGAAAAACTTCATCACAAAATTTATCTCGATGCTCCAGTAGACTTACGCTTGGAAAGACGTATCAATCGCGACCTTGGACAACGCGGATACCCCGAACACGAAGTTCGTTATCAGTGGGACAATCATGTTCGTCCGGCAGAGATCGAATACCTCGAACCCTTCATTGACCGTTGCGATTTAATCATCGACAGCACGAAGCCCATTGAAAGTGAGATTGATCGTTTGGTAAACCTGCTCGGATATTAATGGAGATTACAATTTACACAGACGGCGCTGCGAAAGGGAATCCGGGTCCAGGCGGATACGGAGCAGTGCTCATGGCAGGAAAATTCCACAAAGAAATTTCTGAAGGCTTTCGCCTCACCACAAACAACCGCATGGAGCTTATGGCCGTATGCGCAGCGTTGGAATTGTTGAAATTCGATAACAGTCCGGTTACCATTTACACCGATTCGAAATATGTTGTGGATTCTGTAGAAAAGAAATGGATTGCAGGTTGGGTGAAGCGCGGATGGAAGAATGTTAAGAATCCTGATTTATGGAAACGCTACATGACTGTGGCTTCCAAGCACAACGTGAAATTCGTTTGGGTGAAGGGGCATGCAGGCAATAAATACAATGAACGATGCGATGAATTAGCTGTAGCAGCAAGTTCGGGAAGAAATCTTCCTGCCGATGATTGGTACGAACGGAATGCTTCAGATAATTAATTGTTTTAGCTAATCACTACTATATTTGCCCAAACTTTTGAAACCATGCGTACAGACCAATACCAAGGACACGATTATTATTTAATGGACGAGCTGCTTACCGACGAGCACAAATTGATTCGCGATGCAGCACGTGAGTGGGTAAAAAAAGAAGTTTCTCCAATTATTGAAGAGGCTGCTGAAAATTGTAAATTTCCTCAACACCTTTTGCCAGGCCTTGCTAGCATTGGTGCTTTCGGACCTTATATTCCTGAAGAATACGGCGGAGCCGGATTAGATCAGATTGCATACGGATTAATCATGCAAGAGTTGGAGCGTTGCGATAGCGGTCTTCGCTCTACGGCATCGGTTCAATCTTCTTTAGTGATGTATCCGATTTGGAAATACGGTTCTGAAGAACAACGCATGAAGTTCTTACCGAAATTGGCTTCGGGCGAATGGATCGGTTGCTTCGGTTTAACTGAGCCTGACCACGGTTCAAACCCTGGTGGAATGACCACCAACTTCAAAGACATGGGCGACCACTATTTGTTGAACGGTGCGAAAATGTGGATTTCTAACGCTCCATTCGCGCAAGTAGCGGTTGTTTGGGCTAAGAACGAAGAAGGACGCATTCACGGAATTATTGTTGAAAGAGGAATGGAAGGATTTTCAACTCCTACTATGCACGGCAAGTGGAGCCTTCGCGCAAGCGATACAGGTGAGTTGATTTTCGATAACGTAAAAGTTCCGAAAGAAAACTTATTGCCTGGACGTTCTGGATTGGGCGGACCACTTTCTTGTTTAGATAGCGCTCGTTACGGAATTGCTTGGGGTGCCATTGGTGCAGCATTAGACTGCTACGATGTTGCGCTTCGTTATTCGCAAGAACGTATGCAATTCAACAAGCCAATTGGTGCTTTCCAATTGCAGCAAAAAAAATTGGCCGAAATGATTACTGAAATCACCAAGGCACAATTGCTTACGCTTCGTCTGGGTCAGCTTCGTAACGAAGGCCGTGCAACAAGCGCAATGATCTCTATGGCAAAACGTAACAACGTTGACATGGCGAAAACCATTGCAAGCAATGCGCGTCAAATGTTAGGCGGAATGGGAATCACCGGAGAATATCCAATCATGCGTCACATGATGAACCTCGAGTCTGTGATCACCTACGAAGGAACGCATGACATTCACTTGTTAATCACAGGTATGGACGTAACAGGATTCGATGCATTTAAATAATTTTATGAAAAAGAACTTAGTTGCTTTTTTACTAACCCTGGCTTCGGCTGGGGTTTTTGCACAACAAGCGGTTGGGCCGCATTATCTCTTCACCACATATACAAGCGCATTCGCTCCTATTCAAGAAGCGACATCTTTAGATGGCGGACAAATTTGGGACGATCCTACCTGGACTGTTCCCTTGGGCTTCGCGTTCTATACCGCGAATGATACTATTACCACACTTTACGTTGGCGAACTCGGAACAACGGTTTATGGAATTCAAGACGATTCGTTGAGCGATATTTTCCTTCCCTACTTCGATGATATTGCTAATGCCGATAACGACACATTAGTAAGTCCGGTTAGCTATGTGGTGGAAGGACCTCCTGGATTTCAAATCTGTAAAATCGAATGGTTCAATGTGGGGTTCTATGAAGATTGGGCTGCCAATGGCACATACACCAACACCACTTCCTTCCAATTGTGGTTATATGAAAATTCAAATATTTTCGAATATCATTACGGCCCAAGTAACATTTCAGACCCTTCAACAGTTCACATGTTCGGCGCGCCAGCAGCAGCCTTCTTGGAGAATTTGAATCAAAATACAGGATTCGATTGGGAAGGATTTTACAGCGTAACCGGAAATTCAGATGCGCCAACGATCACGACTTTGAGCAACGCAGAAGTTCTTGCAGCGCAAGGAATTCCATCATATGCTTTGTTGAATGGCGAGCCCGCTGAAGGAACCGTTTATCGCTTTGCTCCGACTTTTGTAAATATTGAAGAAAATAGCCTTGCTACTTTCGATGTGTATCCGAATCCTACAAGCGGATTGCTGAATGTTTTCAATCCAACACAAGAATTGGTTGTTGCGCAAATACTTTCCTCTGAAGGAAAGATTGTCCAAATTGAAACATTGAATTCAGGAAAGAATTCCATTCAAACCGAAAACCTATCCTCGGGCTTTTACATTATTCGCGCGAACGGAACGAGTACTTCTTTCCTTAAAAATTAAAAATGAAAGGCAATTGGCGTAGCCTTCCCGTTATTGTCATTTTAGCAATAATCTGGGGAAGCTCCTTCATTCTCATGAAGCGAGGGATGTTCGCCTTCGACGCCAATGGCCTTCAAGTTCCTGTCTTTTCGCCAAATCAAGTTGCTGCTTTAAGATTAGGCATCGCGTCTTTAGTGATGATGCCCTTCGCATTCATTTTCAAAAGTTGGTTGAAGCGTGAGTTAATCTGGTGGTATGTTGTAGTAGGACTGTTGGGAAGCGGCATTCCTGCCTTCCTTTTCACGAATTCGCAAATGTTCTTGCACTCGAGCATGTCGGGCATCTTGAATGCACTTACACCACTTTTCACTTTAATTGTCGGATACCTCGTTTTCAAGAAGTCGGTTCGAAAAATGCAGATCGTTGGCGTTACGCTTGGACTTATTGGAGCCGTCTGTCTCATTAGCTTGCGCGGATTGGGCGATTCGAAGAACATGGCGTACAGCATGCTTATTGTGCTTGCCACCATAAGCTATGGCTTCAGCGTGAACACTATACACAGCAAACTTCACGGTGTGCCTTCCTTCGCTATTTCAGCGTTTTCGTTGTTGGTAATTGGCATTCCCTGTTGGATACTCATTGCCACTGACGGGACATTGGACATTCTTGAGACAAACGTTCACGGCTGGAAAAGCTTCGGTTTCGTGGCAACCCTCGCTATTCTCGGAACCGCCCTTGGAAACATTCTTTTCTTTCGATTTACCCAAAAGGTCGGAGCACTTGCGGCATCTTCCATTACCTACTTGATTCCTGTAGTTGCCATTCTATGGGGTGTATACGACGGCGAACCGTTCACGTGGCTGCACGGAGCTTTCGCGGGGATTATTCTTACGGGAATTTATTTGGTGAATAAACA
>JBIKRF010000026.1:0-25844 GCA_044349305.1 Flavobacteriales bacterium | reverse complement strand
TATTGTTTTCAAACAAAGAATGTGTATATTTGCACCCCTTAATCGGGAAAAACTAATTAAAAATTAACGTTATGTACGCAATTGTTGAAATAGCAGGGCATCAGTACAAAGTACAAAAAGATCAGCAGATCTTCGTTAATCGTCTTCAAAACGAAGAAGGAACACAGGTTGAATTCGACCGCGTTCTTTTGACTGATGATAACGGTTCGATTACTGTTGGCGCCCCAGCTGTAGAAGGTGTTAAGGTCACCGCACGCGTAGTGAATCACCTTAAAGGAGATAAAGTAATTATCTTCAAAAAGAAACGCCGTAAAGGCTATCAAAAGAAGAACGGTTTCCGTGCTTATTTGACAGAAATTGTAATTGAAAAAATTGGTTAATCCCTAATCCTAAAAGACAATGGCTCACAAGAAAGGTGTCGGTTCGTCGAAAAACGGCCGTGAATCAGAAAGCAAACGCTTAGGTGTAAAACTATTTGGCGGACAAACATGTGTTGCTGGTAACATTATCATTCGTCAGCGTGGTACTCGTCACAATGCGGGTTTAAACGTTGGGGTTGGTAAAGACCACACATTATATGCTTTGACAGACGGAGTTGTAGAATTCCGCAAGAAAAAAGACAATAAGTCGTTCGTATCGGTTGTTCCTGCACAGGCGTAATCGAGAGTTCGTCTCAACAATTTTCAAAAACTCTCGATCTTTTGGTCGGGAGTTTTTTATTTTATCTAACATCAAGTAACTTCGTCGCATGCTTCAAGTACCCTATTTAAGAGAGAACACAGAGAAAGCGCTATCCGGATTGGCTAAGCGTAACAAAGATTTTTCAGCAACCGTGCAGTCTATTATTTCTGTAGACGAATCGAGAAGAAAATTGCAGAACGAACTCGACAATCTTTTAGCCGAGTCGAACAAGATTTCGAAAACCATTGGCGATCTTTTTAAAGAAGGAAAAAGAGAAGAAGCAGATGGAATGAAAGTGCGCACTACCGAGATTAAGGAAGAGTGCAAAGGCATTGAAACCAACCTCTCTCAATTGGAAGAAGAATTGAAGCAATTGCTTTACCAAGTGCCTAACGTACCGCACGAAAGTGTTGTATTTGGAAAGGGCGCTGAAGAAAACGAAGTGGTCTACTCGTCAGGAGACATAACAGCATTAGGCGAAAGCAAATTACCGCACTGGGAACTTTGCGAGAAACATAAGCTCATCGACTTCGAATTGGGCGTTAAGATCACCGGAGCTGGCTTCCCAGTATACATAGGAAAAGGCGCGCGTTTGCAAAGAGCATTAATAAACTTCTTCTTGGAAGAAGCACAGAAAGCTGGATACACGGAACACCAAGTACCTCATATGGTGAATGAGGCAAGCGGATATGGAACAGGACAGCTTCCTGACAAAGAAGGACAGATGTATCACGTGGGAGTAGACGATTTGTATTTGATCCCAACGGCTGAAGTTCCGCTAACCAATTTATATCGCGATGTCTTGTTGAAGGAAGAACAACTTCCGATTAAGCTTACAGGATATACTCCGTGCTTCCGCAGAGAAGCAGGAAGCTATGGAAAAGATGTTCGCGGATTGAACCGCTTACATCAATTCGACAAAGTAGAGATTGTTCAATTATCAAAACAAGAAGACAGTTATGCTTTGTTGGAAGACATGGTGAACCACGTTAAAGGCCTTTTGAATAAATTGGAATTGCCTTTCCGCATTCTTCGTCTGTGTGGCGGAGACATGGGATTCACTTCTTCTTTAACTTACGATTTCGAAGTCTATTCAGCAGCGCAAGAGCGCTGGTTGGAAGTAAGCTCTACTTCGAACTTCGAAACCTTCCAAGCGAATCGCTTGAAGTGTCGTTATAAGGGTGCAGATGGAAAAACGCAATTTGTGCATACACTAAACGGCAGCGCGCTTGCGTTACCTCGAATAGTGGCTGCTTTGTTGGAAAACCATCAAGACGAAAACGGAGTTAGAATTCCACAAGCGTTGGTACCTTACTGCGGATTTGAACGAATTTAACACATGACCATGCGCATACTTTACTTCCTCTTGGCCTCTGCACTTATGCTTTCGATGCATTCGTGCACACCACCTGATCGAACAGAATATGTGAAGCAGATCGATTCCATATCGAATGCACTAGAAAACGTTGCAGTACCTTATGAAAAGCTTAATCTCGATGAGCTTCAGGCGAAAGTAGATACGGTGAATAAGCACCTCGACTTCATTCAAGCAAACTACAAAGGTGATATGAAAAAAAGTATTGCATTTGAATTGGTTGAATACCGAAGCATCCGTAAGCTCATTCCCGAATTCGGGAAACGCCGCGAAAACATTACGAATGGTCTTACTGTCTCGAGAGAACAACTTTCTACCCTTAAAAAAGCGCTCGGAGAGAACGCAACGCACGACGCGGTTGGAAATGAAATCAACGATGAATACTTGAAGAAACAAATTCAACAAGAAAAGACCATCAATGCCGCACTGGTGAAGGAAATTGCATTCGTTGTTCAAAAATCAGATTCAATAAACAATCGATTCGCTCGTCATTATAACCAGGCGAAATTCTGGTGCGACAGTATTGCGTCTTCTTCCAAATAAACTATGAAAAAGCTCTGGCTCGTAGCACTTCTGATACTTGCGACCGAATGTTCATTCGGTCAGCGCGATTTTGAAATTGCTGAGCAGTACTTTCACAACGGTCAATTTTCGGAAGCGAAAATGTATTACGAGAAACTTTCAAAAGAGGGTTTTGAAAACGAAATATTCGAGAATTACAAATCAACCCTCATTCAACTGAACCTTGAAAAAGATGCAGAATCCCTGATTAAGCGTAGACTCAAGCTAACCAAAGATATGACACTTCATGTTGATTTAGGGAACCTGTATTCTCATTTCAAACACGATAAAAACGCAGCCGAAGAATACCAAACGGCTTTAGATAAAACCGCACCTTACCGCATGCCCATTCTTGAACTGGGACAAAAATTTTTAGAGGTGAATTTGTATGCATGGGCATTAAAAACCTATGAAAAGGGAAAGACAGAAGGAAAAGATGGTTACACCTATTCGTTTGAAATTGCAGGTGTTCAAGGATCGCTAGGAAATTTCCAAGGCATGAGTGAGGCCTACATGGACATTATTAAAGAAGATCCCTCCTACCTCGGACAAGTGGAAACTTCGCTCATGCAACTGGTCGATTTTCAAGATGACGACGTGCGATGCAATGAATTGAAAACACTTGTGCTCAAGCGCATTCAAGTTGAGCCTACGATTACCATTTACTCTGAATTTTTAGCCTGGTTTCTTATGCAACGTCGCGACTTCAACGGAGCGTTTATTCAACTGAATGCATTGGACAAACGCAACAATGAAAATGGAAATCGTCTAATGAATCTAGCCGTTCAAGCTACGAACAACGAGGAATATAGCGTCGCGAAAAAATGCTACGACGCCGTTATCGCTAAAGGAAAATCATCGGTTTTCTTCCAACAAGCAAACGTGAAAAAACTTCAAACTTTAAGTCTTCTTTTGAAGCAAAATGATTTCACAACCGCTGAAGAATTCAATGCATTGGATGCCGAATACGCTGCCATTCAAAAAGACATTGTTCAAGCGAATGAGCTAGCCATTTTGAAAAAAGACTGGGCGCACTTGAAAACATTCTATTTGAACAACTCAAAAGATGCGGAAGCCTTATTGAAAGAGGCATTAGCATTAGGAGGGGTAAATGCCAAGACCCTTGCAGAAATCAAACTGGAATTGGGCGATGTTCTTTTATTTCAAAATAAAATCTGGGAAGCTTCCCTCCTCTTTTCACAAATTGAATTGGACTTTAAAGACGATGTGCTCGGTCATGAAGCGAAATTTCGTAACGCTAAAATTTCATTCTACACCGGCGACTTTGAATGGGCGCAAGGACAACTCGATGTTTTGAAAGCATCGACTTCAAAATTGATTTCCAATAATGCATTGCAACTCTCACTACTTATTACAGACAACTTCAACATGGACACCATTCCACTGCCCATGATGCAATACGCACGCGCAGAATTACTTGCTTATCAAAATCAGTTTGCACTTTCTTTTCAAACGTTAGACAGCATTACAACAGCATTTCCTGGACATTCACTTACCGATGAAATTCTTTTCACGAAAGCTAATATTTATAGAAGACAGGGAGAATTCGAAAAAGCGGTTCTATTGTATACCGAATTGGTGAATATTCACTTCGATGGTATTTACGCAGACGATGCGCTTTTCGCTTTAGCAGAAATTGAAGAAAAGCACTTCAAAGATTTAGCAAAGGCCCAAACGCAATACGAGCGCCTACTGAACGACTTCCCGGGAAGTTTGTTCGTCATAGACGCTCGTAAACGTTATCGCGCTTTAAAAGGCGAAGTTCAATAATTAGTGCTGAACCATAACGGCTTGCACATTCGAAATTCCGGCTGAAGTCATTACACGAACGTAATACATTCCATTGTTCAAGTTCGAAACATCGACTGAAGAATATCCTTCTTTCAAGTTCTTGCTTTCAATCAATTTCCCTGTTACATCGAACACACTTACAATCGCTTGTGTAGAACATTTAACATTTAACAAGGTATTCGCTGGATTCGGATAAACCGAGAACAACACATCTCCTTCTTCTTCGACTCCTACCCCACATGTTGGGTCATAAGCTGTGCTTGGCGAGCCGTTCGGGCAACCAGCAAACCAGTTCGCTTCGTTCATTAAATCTGTCGTGCTTAACAACTCCAACGTCTTACCGAAGCCATTTGGTTCAGAAGTCCAAGGTGCCGAATTGCGATAGCTCACAGCAAACTTTAACACTTGACTTTCATTGAAAATTAATATATCGTCAGTTCCACCCAAAACAAATCCCATCGGAGCTTGAATGGACGTTATATTCGGATGAATCGCATTGAATAAGTTCGCGTCTTCCGCAACAACGATGTATCCGTGAGCAGTAAGCGTTGTTCCTTGTGGGAATGTATATCCGCCTGTCAACCCGCCATCTGAAACCTTCCAGTTACTGATATCTAAATCGGTATCGAGAGTTGAATGCACTTCAAACCAATCTCCAGCATCTGCACCAGCAAATGACTTGTAATTTATTTCTGAAATAACAACCGCAGAATCACATGGGAAATAAGCTTCTCCGGGAGAACCGGCAACGCATCCAGCAAACCAAGAGTTCGGGTCACTTGGATTCATTCCGTTTCCTTCAAACTCGAGCGATCTTCCATTTCCATCTGTGCCAAGCGGCCATGGATATGTGGTCGAATAAACGATTTCATCGACAACGTTTCCATTGTGATTTACAATTTGAATTAATTCACCGTTATTATTCAGAGAGAAACCAAGATTACCAATCACATTGGTTACTGCTGGGTATTGTGAATGGAAAACAGCAGTGTCCTGAGCAATAACCAAATAACCATTCGCAGGAATTACTGTAGAAAGTGGAATGTTAAATACATTCAAAAAGTTACTATCGCGCACTGCGTATGAACTCAAATCAAGAGGCGTATTCAACAAGTTGTGAATCTCTAACCAATCTCCGCCATTGATTGAATTCTCGGAATCAACCATAAGCTCGGTTACTTCCAAAGCGTTAACTACCGGAGAACCTTCAAACCACGCTGTGAAAGCTGCGTTTCCATCAGGAGTTATATCTAACACTTGATTCAAATTATCTGAATTGAAAATTGAATTAGGTGACCAGTGATCGAAGGTGTAACCTGGATTAGGAACAGCAGTAATACGAACCGGTACTCCTTTGAAATAAACACCCGACCACGGGTATTCCAATTCGCTTGGTTCAATGGTAGAAATGTGAATTCTTCCTGCTCCAGCAGGTTGAACATCCAATGTATAGGTCACTTGTCCTGTCAAGCCAAACTGGCTCTGAATAACGTTCCTCGCACCACCAATTCGACTGTTGTTCCAGTTCAACATATTAGTCATCGTGTTGTTGAAGTTGTTCATGTTACCGCTCCAACGTGTATGGTGACGAGGAATCCAAGGAGCAACTTGGTTGATCATTGAATTACCCATTGCAGTCACTTTGTTTTGTTGCCAAATCGTATTGATTAAATCGGCATAGCGATCAATGAAATAATTTCTGTACTCGACATTTTGCAACAATTTGCTGCAAATGGCATCGAGGTGAATACCAGGATTATTGATCGCCTGAACAATGAAATTATCATTTGGAGTTGGCCCATAAAGACCGTATCCGAAATCTAAATCCATCAACATCATTCTCCACTTTTCACCTGGAAAATTCCAGAACTTAATGTTATTCGGATTTCCGTTACTCCAGTCTCCGTTACCATAATAAGTTTCTGCAGCAATGTAGTCGGCGAAATTCTCTAAATCTAAGTAACTACCTGCTGTTTCCAAAAAGGTTGGACTTGCAGGATCGCCATTCGCAATGGCGTTGTACATAGGCCAGAAATTATCTAAGGTTCCGTCATTTGGATCCAAGCCATCGAGATAGTTTTCCGTAATTACAGTTACGCTATCTGAGTTGAACCCGTGATTGCTTTCCACATAATGCTTATTCAACACTTCACGCAATTCATACTCACCGAAATATTCACCGTTCAAGAATACAATAACGGGCGTATACCCCATGTAATCGTTGTTCGTTCCCTTCGTTAGTCGTTGCATAAAGGCATCGCGCATTCGAGATCCGTCATAATCGTTTCCTCCGTTTCGCAAGTTGAAGTTTTTGTATTCTGTAACATGTGGCTTGTCTGGAATTAATGGATACTGAATATTCTTAAACCCATATTCATCGCGACACTTCACACGGAAACTTTTTTGTGCTTGTGCACGTGACCATCCTCCGTGTATCTTCAATCCTATGCAACCTTCAAACTTTTGTGTACTGTCTGTTGCGATATACTCCATGTATGAAAAACGCTCCCAATCTTCCCAAATGTTCGAACCGAAATAAGGATAATTCGTGTTGTAATCGGGAGGACCTAAAACATAAATCCCAGTGTTGTAATCGTACAAATTTGCGTTGTCTGTAGAAAGTGAAATAACAGGCAATCCGACATATGCCTCATTAATCACATAGGTGTTTTTCTCTGTTGGACTAGGCAACACCGTATTATCTAAAGAGAATGAACGCGCCGAAACAACAGTGGTTACAGGAACATTCAAAGGTGCCGAATAAATCATTGATGTATCCACAGGAATGCTACCGTCTAGTGTATATCGAATAACGGCATTTACACTTGTTGTTGAAATGGAAACAGTTTGTCCCGTTCCGTATATACCAGCAGGAATATCAATGACTGGCTTAGATAAAAATGAGGAATAACAAACCGCTGAATTGATTGCTGTAGGAGTTGGCTCTGTGCTGAAGCACCAAGACAAACCACTGTGATTATAACTGTAATCAACATTCATTTGAGGAACAGTAACCAAATCGGCAGGTAATCCTGAAGGCAGTGACAACATGATTTGATCACCCGTTGACATTTCAAAATTCGTATGCCATGCAATGGGTGCAGTTAAATTCATCCAAGCCAATGCAGGAGCAAATTGCATCGAAGATGTGGTAACGCCAGCAGCTAAGTATGCATTACTTGTCAAGTCGGAAGAATTGGTTGCAACATTATGTACTTGTATGGCCAGAACGTTCTCTCCATTCACCAACAAATTTGGCAGTGCCAGGAGATTGATGGAATACATGTCAATGGCCATTCCTTGATAACCATTCGCTTCATGATTTGCGGAAGCCAAAGAGTTGTATGGAGTAATTACACCCGGTGCGCCCAGATTAACACGTGCTATCTCCACACCATTGATGTAGGCAACAAAACCATCATCAAAATCCATGTACAACATCAAATCATGTATAGTAGAAACATCATTTATGTTGAAGGACTTGCGCAAAAAAACGCTGGTTGCAGTTGGAATAGTTGTTCCATCATCATTATCTCCCGATCCAATTCCACCAATTGCAGTAGTCCAGCCTACTAATCCAGTAGCTCCCGGACTTCTCCATGAAGCATTTGGTTCCGATGTCGGAACAATGTAACTCCACACATCGTTCGCAGCAATGACAGTTTCAAAATGATCAACAACAGGAATTCTATTCTTCCCGCTGGCCCAAATTAATTTATGCTCGCCAGGAGCTAAATCATATGCAGGCATTATCCATTTGAATGGCTCGAGCGGATTATTGGTGATTCCATATCCTTCAATATTAACTGAAGTCGCACCGTTGTTTCGAATTTCCAACCAATCACTGAAATCACCATTCTCATCGGAAAGAATTGACATATTCGTTTGAGACAACTCGCTCAGATCGACTTGAGCAAAAATTGCATGTGTAAAAACAACAAATGAAAAGAGAGTAAATATTTTTTTCATAATTCTAACAATAAAAGGGAAGCAAAAATACCACGAGAAGATATAACATTGGTTTAACATTCGGCAAAACAGGACCTACTCGACACGCTTTGACACCTTTAACAATCAAGCAGACTACTCCAATTGGAGTATATTCTCTTAAACCAATATTCTTATTGCACTTGATTGTTGGATTGATGTATATTCGACTTACTCGAAATTAAATGAGACTTCCCCTAATTGTTTTTCTATTGTTTTTTAGCCGCCTGGGAAACGCTCAAGGTGAGATTAATTACTATTTGGGTAACGAAAAGCATAGCTTTCCAGTAGATACCCGATATTGGGTAGACACCTCTCATTCTTTCACACTTGAACATTTTATTCAAAATCAAGAACAATTTTCTTCAAGCTTACCTTCTAAAGTCAGCAACCTTCAAGGTAAAATCTGGATAATTATTCCAATTGATTCGATTACTTCAAGTAAGAACCCGTATGCCATTATTACCAATCCTCACATCAATTACATTAAGGCATGGTGGCTGAATGAAGACAAACAGTTAATCAAAGAATCGAATCTAACCGGAGACCACCTCGCTTTTAATACACGAGAAATTATTTCTCCTTGTTTCACTTTTTTAAACCCCGATGTCGCCAAAAGTAAATTTCTATTGCTTGCAATCGATAAGCGCAAAGAAATTCTTGTTCTTAACATTCATCTTGCTCAACATGGTTTTATAGAGAATCGACTAACCCAAGAAACCATTCTTTGCGGATGGCTATTTGGTATTGTGGCCGTCATACTCATTATTTCACTCGTGCTTTTTTTCTTTGTGAAAGAACGCATCTATCTGCTCTATGCAGTATTCCTCTTTTTAATGCTCTGTTATTCTGTATCAGACTTTGGATTTCTTCATTGGATGTTAACTTTCAAGCAACCCCGAAATTTAGACTTTGCAAGGCCCGTTGCACTTGCCGCAGCTTTCCTTTTCTATGTCCTCTTTATTCTTAACACGCTTCGAATAAAAGAAAACTCTCCGAAAGCATACCGAGCAATAAAAATTGCGCTTATTTCTTTTGTTGTATACATTGCAATAACGCTTACACTTTATTACGTATTCAAAAATGACTTAATCAATTATTACGGGGTATTGGGATCCCACCTCTTTCAGCGAATTCTGCTTATCATTCTAATTTTCATAGTCATTCAATCGGCAATTGCGAGAACGCCTTTTGCCTTCCTGATTGGCATTTCATTGCTGCTTTTTCTGGGTGTCCATTTTATTAACTACTACTTTGAGAATGGCACTCTTCCCGACAAACTCATTTATCAGCATTTCCTGCCGATTGCATACACCTTCGACTGTTTAATTATGAGCGTTATTATTGCTCAAACATTTCTCAGTTTCCAAAAAAAATCACTCGATCTTTCCAACGAGCTGCTGCATCAGCATCTCGATTTCACCAATAAACTAAATGAAGTCAAGGAAAAAGATCTTACTCGCATAAGTCAATATCTTCATGACAACATTGGAGCAGAGATTTCAGCCATGAGATACGAACTTGAAGCGCTTAAAAACAATCCGAATCCTTCGGAAGCACTCGACCGAATTATTGCCAAGTCTTCATTCATTGCTAATGAAGTAAGAAATGCTTCGCACAATCTTTCACCACTCATGCTCGAAAGATTTGGACTTAAAGAGAGCGTTTCTCAGTTCCTGACCCAAATAAACAAATCAACCACCTGTAATTTCCAATTAGATGTAATCGGAGAAATCGATGAAATTGATAAAAACCTTAACATCGTGCTCTTTCAAATTATTCAAGAATGTATTCAAAACATATTGAAACATTCACAAGCCAAAAACACCATCATTCAAATTTTAAATGAACCTAAGACCATTCTTCTTTTCATTGAAGACGACGGTGTTGGTTTTGACCCCATGAATGTCAAATATGGGTTAGGACTAGATAGCATTAAGAAACTAATCGAATTTAAACAAGGCGTATTTAGAATAGTGAGTGAGCAAACAAAAGGAGTAAAAATTTATGTCGAATTACCAAACCAATCAAATTAAAATCGGTCTTATTGAAGACCATCCATTGTTTATTGAAGGATTGAAAAACATTCTTCTGCTCTCGCGACCCATTGAAATTTCCTTTGTTTGTCATAGCAAAGAAGAAATTCTAGCGAGTAAAAACGCGTGCAAAGAAGTCGACTTCCTTATCTCTGATTTGAATCTGAATGGTGAAATTTGTATTCCTGAATTGACTCAAATAAAATCGGTCGTTCCCAATTTAAAAATTATTGCGCTAAGCATGTATCAACCCTGGGAAATTAAACTAGATCTCGAGCATTCCATTTTTAATGCATACGTGTTGAAAAACAGTGGAACAAAAGTTCTGCTCGATGCTTGCCTCTCTATTTTAAGTGGCAACTCTTACTTCGATCCTAATATCGAAAGCAACTCCATTCACATCAATCCAGTAAACGTTCTTCTTACTTCTCGGGAAAAGGAAATTGTGACTTTTCTTAAAAGCGGAAAACAAAACAAAGAAATTGCAGAATTGCTTTTCCTGAGTGAATTCACGGTTAAAACTCACCGACAAAACATTATGCGTAAGCTCGAGGTGCGTAACGTGGCTGAACTCATTAAAAAGTTCAGTTAGCTTCGTGCTATATTTGCAAAAATTTGTTTCAATGAAAAACATTGCAGTTATCGGTGCTGGCACCATGGGAAATGGAATCGCGCACGTATTCGCGCAAAACGGATTCACCGTTCAATTGATAGACTTGAATGAAGCTCAATTGGAAAAGGCTGTTGCTACTATTTCTAAAAATTTGGATCGTCAGGTTGCAAAAGGTTCTTTAACTGAAGAGCAAAAGGCACAAACGCTTGCTAACCTCTCCACTTCAAATTCTATTGAAGCAGGCGTTGCAAACGCAGAGCTCGTTGTTGAGGCTGCAACGGAAAATGTTGATTTAAAACTTAAGATTTTTCAAACCCTCGATGCGAACGCACCAGCAAATTGCATCTTGGCTTCCAATACTTCTTCCATAAGCATTACTAAAATTGCTTCGGTAACTAACCGTCCTGCACAAGTCATTGGCATGCACTTCATGAACCCAGTTCCTGTAATGAAATTGGTTGAAGTGATTCGCGGATACAGCACTTCGAACGAAGTGAATGAAAAGGTTTTTGAAATTTCGAAGCAACTTGGAAAAGTTCCGGTTGAAGTAAACGACTACCCTGGATTCGTTGCCAATCGCATTCTTATGCCCATGATCAACGAAGCCATCTACACCTTGTATGAAGGCGTGGCCGGTGTAGAAGAAATTGACACCGTAATGAAACTTGGAATGGGACATCCAATGGGCCCACTTCGTTTAGCCGATTTCATTGGACTCGATGTTTGCTTGGCTATTCTTCGTGTGATGCATGACGGATTCGGTAATCCGAAATACGCGCCATGTCCTTTATTGGTGAACATGGTTACAGCGAAAAAACTAGGCGATAAATCTGGAGAAGGATTTTATATTTTGAATAGAGAAACGAAAGAAACAACCGTTTCTCCTTCGTTTTCAAAATAATTCAAGGTGAAAATTCATCACAACTTTTCTTCGTTTAAGGAAGTTAAAAATCCTGTGCTCACCATTGGCACCTTCGACGGTGTTCACTTGGGGCATCAGGCGCTTCTGAACCGAATGAAAACTCTTGCGCAAGAGGTAAACGGAGAAACCGTTGTTCTTACTTTCACCCCCCATCCGCGAACCATTCTCTTTCCCGAAGATCATGGCATTCAATTGCTTTCCGACACCGACGAGAAACGAAAATTCTTGTCCGATTGCGGTGTTGATCACTTAGTAGAATTTCCATTCACGATGGAATTCGCAAAGAAATCGGCATTCGAATATGTGCGCGATCTTTTAGTGGTTGGAATGAACGTGCACACGGTCATTGTCGGATACGACCACCGTTTCGGCAGAAACCGTGAAGGCAATTTTCAACTATTGTTGGAATACGCCGACATGTTTCAATTTCATGTTGAAGAAATTCCGGCGCAACTCATCAACGAAAGTGAAGTGAGTTCAACGAAAATTCGAAATGCCATTTCTGTTGGAAATGTAGAATTCGCGCTGCAAGCAACCGGACGCAACTACGTGCTTTCAGGCACCGTGGTGCATGGAAAAGGAAACGGACAGAAGATTGGATTCCCGACAGCCAACATAAAAATTTCAGATACGCTGAAACTTATTCCAGCAAATGGAGTCTATGTTGTAGAAACGAACATCAATGGGAAAAATTACCGCGGAGCCATGAACATTGGAACACGACCCACATTCGAATTAAATGGAAGCCGATCGTTGGAAGTGCATGTCATTGGTTTTCACAATAACCTCTACGAGCAACCCTTGCAAGTGGAATTTATTCGGAAGCTTCGCGATGAACAAAATTTTGGTTCAATAGATGCGTTGAAAGAACAACTTGCAAAAGACATTGCCAATGCGATTCGCTAAAACAACGCTTCTCATTCTTCTTTTTTCATTCAACTTCATCGTTGATTCACATGCACAATTGGTATCGTGGGACAAAATAGACACGTGTAAAATATACACTGACCTGAACCTCGCATTGAAAGAGCCGGGGAAGGTTTATCGCCTTCACCTCAACAGAAAAAAGTACACCGAGATTCCTGAAGAAATCTTTTTACTTTCCAACTTAAACGATTTGCAACTCGATCGAAACAAGATTCAAACCCTTCCAACAAAAATTAACGAGCTCCCTTTTTTGCAGCGACTCAGCATCAATGAAAATGTAATTGACTCTATGCCACCGGTACTTTTCAATTTAAAAAATTTACGAATCCTTGAGCTGGGCGACAACTACATTAGCACGCTTCCCGACGAAATTGAAAAATTACGCGAGCTCCGTATTCTTGCGCTTTGGGACAATCCAATCGACTACTACCCCAATGCATTGGGGTCATTGAAGAACTTAACACATCTCGACTTCCTGCACAATCAAATGAGTTACGGTACGCAAGATCGTATTCTTCAAATGATAGACGCGAAGAAAACCAAGGTGTATTTTTCAACCCCTTGTGCCTGCGAAGACGGCCACTAAAAATTAAACTTTATCGAAGTCGATAACGACTGTATCTGAAACGGGTTCACATTGACAAGTCAATACAAATCCAGCGTTCACCTCTCCTGGCTCTAAAGCATAATTGAGCTTCATATCTACCTCTCCCTCTTTCACGTGCGCACGACAGGTGCAGCACATTCCGCCTTTGCATGAGAACGGAATATCCAATCCCGCGCGCTGGGCAGCATCTAGGATCATCTCTCCTGTTTTCGGCATTTTGAATTGGGTGTAGTTCCCGTCGAAAATAACGGTCACATCGGCTTGTCCTTCCAACACCACTTCTTTCTTCACTACCGCAGGAGCTTGTTTGGCTTGACCTGGAGAAGCGAATAATTCGTAGTGAACATTTTCTTCCGCCATTCCATTCGACAAATAAAAATCTTTCACTGCGCGAATCATAGGTTCTGGTCCGCAAACAAAAACTTCTGAAACGGTATCTATTGGAATGAAGCGTTGGGTGTACCCTTCAATCTTTTCAGCATCTATTCTTCCGTGGAATAGTGCAATGTCATTCGGCTCGCCGCTTAACACATGAAACACTCGAAAACGTCCGAGGAATATGTCTTTCATGTCTTCAATTAAATCTCGGAAGATAATTCCACTGAAGTGTCTATTCCCATAGATCAAACTCACTTCAGCCTCTGAATTGTTTTGAAGCAAGGTGCGTGCAATCGAAAGCATAGGCGTAATTCCGCTTCCAGCAGCGTAAAGGACCACGTGTGTCTTTCCATCTAAATTATTCGGAGTGAAGTGACCCATCGGGTTCATCACTTGAATTTCCATACCCACCTTAATTTCAGAGGTAGCCCATGTGGAAAACACACCGCCGTCGACACGCTTAATAGCCACGCGCAATTCACCGTCGTTTGTTCCGCTGCAAATCGAATACGATCTGCGAATATCCTCTCCATTAACACTTGCACGAAGCGTAAGGTATTGACCCGGTTTGAAGGCATAACGTTCCGTTAATTCCGAAGGAACTTGAAAGGCAACAGAAACACTATCTGCGGTTTCCTGACGAACATCGGAAACGGTTAAGGCTGAAAAGGTTGGTCTCATAATATTGAAAAGGCAAAAATAGGCCAACAGGCTTCTGAACAAGAATTTTTCACCGCTGATATTTGTAATGATTTTGTTTAGGCTGAATGAACTAAATTTGTTTTTATGGAAATGGAAATCGCTCTTCAAAAATTTCAGCAATATTTAGACGCTGAAAATAAAATCGAAGCCAAAGATTGGATGCCCGAAGGCTATCGCAAAACGCTTGTCCGTCAGATTGGACAGCACGCGCACAGCGAAATCATAGGCATGCTTCCAGAAGGAAACTGGATTACACGCGCCCCATCGCTTCGTCGTAAAGCCATTTTGTTAGCGAAGGTTCAAGACGAGGCCGGACATGGTTTGTACTTGTACTGCGCAGCAGAAACCTTGGGTGTCGACAGAGATACCATGACAGAAGAAATGCTTTCTGGAAAAGCGAAGTATTCTTCCATTTTTAATTACCCAACGACTTCATGGGCCGACATTGGCGCTATTGGCTGGTTGGTAGATGGTGCTGCTATTGTGAATCAAGTATCTCTGCAGCGCACGAGCTACGGTCCATACAGCAGAGCGCTTATTCGCATTTGTAAGGAAGAGAGTTTTCACCAAAGACAAGGATATGAAATTTGCATTGCGCTTTCGAAAGGAACTGCAGAGCAAAAGAAAATGTTACAAGATGCCTTCAATCGTTTCTGGTGGCCGGCGTTAATGATGTTTGGTCCGTCTGACAAGGATTCTGCGCATAGCAGTCAGAATATGATTTGGAAAATCAAGCGTCACTCGAACGACGACATGCGTCAGAAGTTTGTAGACATGACGGTTGCTCAAGCTGAATACTTGGGTCTCACTATTCCAGATCCAGATTTAAAATGGAATGAAGAAACGGGGCATTACGATTTCGGCGAAATCGATTGGACTGAATTCAACGAGGTGGTGAAAGGAAACGGCCCGTGCAACAAAGAGCGTGTAGCTGCGAAGCAAAAGGCTTGGAGTGAAGGCGAATGGGTTCGTGAAGCGGCGGTGGCTTATGCTGAAAAGCAAAAAGAAAAAGCCGCACAAAGTGCAGCTTAATCTTTAAACTAAAAAACAATTTTATATAGAACGGAGCAGTTGAATCAACTGCTCTTTTTCTTTTACACCTGCCTCTTTCCACTTCATTTCTCCGTTTTTGAAAATCATGAGTGTTGGAACAGAGCGTACGTTGTATTTCGCAGCCACCGCTTGATTGCGATCAATGTCGATTTTAATTATGCGCGCCTCGTCGCCTATGGCGGATGCCAACTCTTCCAAGATAGGACCTTGGTATTTACAAGGTCCGCACCATGTAGCGAAGAAGTCTACGAGTACCGGCTTATCGCCCTGAATAATATCATTGAAGCTTCCTTTCATTTTTGTTGAATTAGCGATTGCATTTTATTCCAGCTTCCTGCATTGTGAACATTGGTGAATCCCATTTGCTTCAATTGTGAAACGGCTGCGCCACTTCTCATACCGCTTCTGCAGCAGAGAATAATGGCTTCGTCCTTTTTCCAAGCTTTTGCTTTCGTAGGTATTTCTGGAAGTGGAACATTGCTTGTTCCTTTCGCGTGTCCTTCAGAATATTCTCCTTTGGTTCTCACGTCAAACAGCTTTGCACCCTCGCGCATCAGCTGTACCAAATCGGTCTTTGGTTTTCCTTTTAAGAATGAAAACAGTCCCATTATACGAGTGCGTTTACTTCCATCCAACCACCGCCGTTATAAACCTCTTCTACACCTTGTTGTTGAAGGTATCCGGTTGCTTGTCCGCTTCTACCACCCGAAAGGCAGCATAGCACAAGCGGCTTCGGCATATTCTTGAATTCTTCCACTTTCGTAGGCACTTCTTGCAACGGAATATTTATTGAACCCGCTACATGTCCACTTTGAAATTCTTCTCTTGAACGAACATCAACGATTGTTGCCGTTCCATTTTTTAAAGCTGCTAATACATCCATGTTGTTTGAATTTTGAGCGAAGGTAGGATGGTAAATTGAATGGTGTTGTGAGGAGAGTCACATTACTCACCTTCGGTGATCAATTCTTCGAATCAATCTTTCAGATCAATCGCGTAGCAATCAAACCTTCGGTGAAATCTTTCAGATCAATCACTGCGGTGATCAATTCTTCGAATCAATCTTTCAGATCAATCGCGTAGCAACCAAACCTTCGGTGAAATCTTTCAGATCAATCACTGCGTGATCAATTCTTCGAATCAATCGCGTTGCGATCAATCGTTCCGATTAATCCAGAGGATTGATCACGGAGTGATTGATTGCGTAGCAATTGATCTGACGAAGTCAGATTGATCATCGGAGATGATTTCTGCACCGCATAAACCCGTATAACCACTTCTTGACATTCCGCTCTTGCAGAAATAGGTTTGCTTCATGGAACAAAATCTAATTAAATCGGATATTGAAATGAAAATATTTACGGTCCGAAATCTACAAGTGATGCTAGACAGTGATTTAGCCAAGTTGTACAATGTGGAAACTAAAGCTCTTAATCAGGCTGTTAAGCGGAATTTAGAACGATTTCCAGAATCGTTTCGATTCCAATTGACTGAGAATGAAATGCAAATCTTGAGGTCACAAATTGTGACTTCAAGTGAAATGCATGGAGGAAGAAGATTTTTGCCCTTTGTGTTCACAGAACAAGGAGTTGCTATGCTGTCGGCTGTTTTAAAAGCTCCGTCGCTGTCAGTGTCAGTATTGAAGTCATGGAGGCTTTTGTTGAACTGCGAAAATCTCATTCGGAGGTCTATCTTTTATCGAATCGAATTGCCAACTTAGAGCAAAGACAAAAGAATACAGAATCTAGTCTCACCAAAGTCCTAAATGCACTAGAAGGAAACAACATCCCCAGAAGTGGCATCTTCTTCAGCGACCAAATCTTCGACGCTTATGTCTTTTCCAGCGAGCTTATTTCCAAAGCAAAAAAATCAATCATCCTCATCGACAACTACATCGATGAAACCACACTCCTTCAACTTTAAAAAGAATCAAAAAGGTGCAGTGTATTATTTATACTGAAAGGATAACAGAACAATTAAAACTCGATTTAGAAAAACACAACACGCAATACCCACCCATTGAAATCCGAATTCTGAAAAATGCTCATGACCGTTTTCTTATTCTTGATGAAAAAGAACTTTATCACTTAGGTGCTTCATTGAAAGATCTGGGGAAAAGATGGTTTGCGTTTTCGAGAATGGATGGTCTTGTTAAGGAAATACTCAATCACCTTCGGTGATCAATTCTTCGAATCAATCGCTTTGCGATCAGACCTTCGGTGAAATCGGAACGATTGATCACGGAGTGATTGATTGCGGAGCAATTGATCTGACAACGTCAGATTGATCATCGAAGATGATTGATTACGTAGTGATTGATCCGAAGGAGTAAAACCTTTCCCGTTCCTTCAACAACTCCTGTAATTTAAAAAGCAAATCCCCTTCACTCAAAAGCGGACGCTTCGCGCGCTCTTCTGAAGTGTTGAGCCTGTTGAACAACTCGTCAATCGGGACTTCCAAATACCACACTTCAAAATGATTCAAAGAGAATTCAACTTTCTCTTCAGTAGTGAAAAACCCTGCTCCCGCAGAAATGATTCCCACCGGCTCGTTCACAATCGATTTCACCATGGAAAATTCTTCCTCGCGAAATTTCTCCCACCCTTGCTCCTCCACAAATTCAGCAATACTCCTTCCCCACTTCAACTCCAACATCTCATCTACTTCATAACACGACACACCTCGCTCCAAAGCCAACTGCCTCGCCTTTGTCGTCTTCCCACTTCCGGGCATTCCAACTAATAAAATGTGTCTATTCATACTCTTTCTTATTGCACTCCCTCCGCTCCGTGGTCATCACAACTTGTTGTGTCATCCGCACCGCGGTCATCGCAAAGCGTCATGGTAAAAGTAATTTAATTCAGAGGTACATTTGTAGCATGATGAGATTTACTTCCTTATTGCTTCTATTCATAAGCCTAAACGCTTTCGGACAGAAAAAAAACAGTTCTTATTCCGACCGACAATTACCTACGTTGGTCATTGGCGTAACCGTTGACCAAATGCGCAACGATTACATCGACCGCTTTTGGAACGACTACTGCGAAGGCGGTTTCAAGCGCCTCGTGCGCAACGGCGCATACGCGCGCAACTTGCAATACAACTACATGCCTACGTACACCGGTCCAGGACACGCAGCCATATTCACCGGCACTTCACCGGCACACAACGGTATTGTTGCGAACGACTGGTTCGAAAGGAAATACAACCGCATGACCTACTGCTCGGGCGACTCTACCGTTACCGGAGTTGGTACTTCTGCAGGGGCCGGAAAAATGTCACCGCACTATTTAAAATCGAGCACCATCGGCGATGAACTCAAACTCTTCACCGCAGGAAAATCGAAAGTCATTGGCATCTCACTCAAAGACCGCGGAGCAATTCTTCCTGCTGGAAGAACGGCCAACGCGGCCTATTGGTTTGTAGGCGGTGAAGAAGGCGTGTGGGCTTCGAGCACCTGGTACATGCGTGAACTTCCAAAATGGGTGCAAGACTTCAACACCAACGGCAAAGCAAAAGCCTACGCGGCTTTAACATGGAACCTTCTTCTTCCCGAAGAAAATTACACCGAAAGCATCGAAGACAACAACGCCTACGAAATGCCTTTCAAGCCCTTGCTTCGTCCGGTCTTCCCCTACAACATAGACACCCTGAAAAAACACAACGGTGGATATGAAATCCTCAAAGGTGTGCCGATGGGAAATTCGCTTACACTCGATTTCGCTTTGGCAGCAATAGATGGAGAGCAAATGGGAAAGAACAACACAATAGATATGCTGTGCTTGAGCTTCTCTGCTACGGACTATGTTGGACATCAATTCGGAATTCATTCAAAAGAGTTGCAAGACACCTACATTCGTCTCGATCGCGAACTGGAAAAATTATTGTTGGAACTCGACAAGCGATTCGGAAAAGACAACTACCTCTTGTTCCTAAGTGCAGACCACGGTGGAGCGCCAACGCCAAGTCTTATTCAGAAATCGAATGCCAACGCCGGCTATTGGTCGTCGGATAATTTCGAAGATCAAGCAGAACTTTTCATGAATTCGAAATTCGGACAAGGCAACTGGATTCTGAATGAAAGTAATTTGAACTTATTCATAAACCGAACGATCGTTCGGGAGAAGAATATGAAGTTGGAAGACATGCAACGCACCCTTGCAAAATGGGCTGAGGAACAAGAGCATGTAACAAAAGCATTCGCTAGTTGCGACCTTACAGAGGAAAACTACACGTCTGAATTAGGACAAAAAGTACAACTCGGATTTCTTCCAGCTCTTTCAGGAGATGTGATTTATGTGCTTGAACCTGGTTTCATGGAATACTCTAGACAAGGCACCACGCACGGTTCTCCGTATGCCTATGACTCGCAAGTTCCCTTCCTGATGTACGGGAAAAATGTTCCCGCGAACACCAGTTTCGCTGCACACAACATTACCGATATTGCACCAACCATCTGCAGCTATTTACGCATTGGGAACCCTAACGCTTGTATTGGCAACCCAATCATTGGCTTCCTCAGACCTATTAAAAAATGATTCATGTTTCATTAAGTACACCGCGCATTCACCGAAAAATGGTGAAGGTGCGCGTGTCATTCAGCCACTCAAAAGAAAATCAAATCGTTCAACTTTCCTCGTGGAGACCAGGGAGATACGAGATGGGAAATTTCGCGAAAAACATTTCGCACGTGAAGGCATTCGACTCCTCGAACACCCCACTTGAAGTTAGAAAAACGGAGAAAGACAAATGGTGCATCGCATGCAATGCCAACGAGCAAATAACCTTTGAGTATTTTTATTGCTCAGCTGAACTCAACGCTGGAAGCACTTACGTGAACAGCCAAATGCTTTACGTGAATCCGGTGAACTGTATTCCCTTCCTTCCGGGCAGAGCAAATGAAAACTATACTGTCGAAATTCTCGATTCTTATGCCCACCTCTCTTGCGGACTTCCCCACGAAGGAAATAAAATGTTTGCGCAGAATTTCGACGAACTAGCAGACTCCCCGTTTGTTGCTTCGCACAACAGAGAGGTTCTTTCGCAAGAAATTAACGGAGTGCACTTCTACGCAAATATCTTCGGAATTACGAATTTGAATTTTGAACGTTTCTGGAACGACGTGCGAATTTACTCGCAGCTTCAACTGAATATTTTCGGAGAATTTCCTGTTTCAAAATATCGCTATCTACTTCACTTCACACCGTATTTCATGCATCACGGAGTAGAGCACAATACTAGCACTGTGATTGTCATGGGGCATGGCGAAAACTTCGATCGAGAAGAGAAGTACAACGAAATACTCGCCATCTGCAGCCATGAACTCTTTCACACTTGGAACGTCAAAACATTGCGTCCGGTTGAAATGATGCCCTACAATTTCACGAAAGAAAATTACACGCAACTCGGATATGTAGACGAAGGAGTAACCACCTATTATGGCGATCTCTGCCTACGCAGAAGCGGCATCTGGAACAACGACCTTTGGAAACAATCGTTGGAAAAATGGCTGAACACCCACCACAGAAACTACGGAAGATACTCGTATAGCATTGCAGATAGCAGCGTGGATACTTGGCTCGACGGTTATGTCTCTGGTGTTCCATGGAGAAAAGTTTCCATCTACAATGAAGGTGCTTTGCTTTCCATCATTCTCGATATTGAACTCATTGTTGCCACCGACGGAAAACAATCGCTCGACGATGTTATGCGAAGCATGTATCATGCTTTCGCAAAAAATAAAATTGGATACTCCGTTGACGACTATTGGAAAACGCTTGAAGCAACAGGACTATCAAACGCAAATGAATTCAGAACGAACATTGCTGAAAAGGCTGTTGATTATTCAGAATATCTACAAAAAGCTTTCAGTAAAATTGGTGTTGAATTAGCCTGGTCGCCATCAACAATTGCAACCGAACGATTGTTCGGTTTTAGTGTAGACATCATGAATGAAAAGTCAATTGTCACATCCATTTGCCCTGATTCGGCAGCAGATTTGGCGGGGTTATGGTACGGTGACGAGATAATAGAAATTGACGGTATTGGTGTTTCCAAGAATGTTCAATTCCTGTTAGAAAATTGTACCTCATCAAACATTCGATACATTAGAAACAAGGTTGGATTCGAAACTGAACTGACTAGCAATTCAAAACATCCTAACATTCAAAAAGTAGAGATTGTTTGGCCCAACCAACCGAATACATTCTTCCTTCAATGGATTGGTCAACGTTTCAAATAAAACGTACCCTCATATTTGAACACCTCATTGCTACCTATTTTCGAATACTCAACAATGTAAAAATAAGTTCCTGTGTTAAAATCAGATGGATCCCAAAAACCTAACACATCATTGAACTCTCCCTGCTCTTGACCCCAGCGGCTGAATATTTTACAAGAGAAATTTTCAAAAGCTTGCACCACTGCTGTATTCGAATTCAACAAACGGAAATCATCATTAATACCATCACCGTCTGCTGTTACAATATTTGGATAAATTAATTCTAACGTGGAAATAACAATTGGAAACACAAAATCTTCACTGCATGCATCTGTGCTGATGTTAAGGGTTACTGTGCCTAATATATCCGATAAGTATGAATAATTTGTAAGTTCAGCATTGGTTTGAATATCTGCACTTCCGTCACCTGGATTCCAAACATAGGTTTCATTAACACCTGAAGAACCTGCGCTAAATTCCCAAGTAAAGTCATTCCCGTCATTCGAATTAATTACACTCGGTGAAGCATTAATACTCTCAACATTAACAGTAAAAGATGCAGTACTACTGCAGCCATTCACATCTGTGCCCAACACTGTATACGTAGTTGTAGAATTCGGAGATACATTAGAGATACTGCCAATATTTAAATCAGGTTGCCACGTATATCCAACTGCTCCTACTGCTGTCAAGTCACTCGATTCTCCCTGGCAAATAAGATTATCTCCTGAAATAGTGACTGTCGGATTAGGTAAAACAGAAACCATAACCTGATCTGAATTAACACATCCATTCGCATCCGTTCCAACAACCGTATAATTCGTTTGTGTCGATACTGATGCTACAACAGACGCCCCTGTGATTGTATTCAAACCGGTTGAAGGAGACCATTGATACGTATTACCTCCAGTCGCCGTTAAACCTGCGGATTGTCCTGGACAGTGTGCCATGTCAGAGCCAGCATCAATAGTTGGTAGTGCATATATCTGCATGGTTTGATTCGCTGAAGATGGACACTGACCTGCTATTGAATAAATTAAGGTTATAGTTTCTGGGGCGTTCGGTACAAGCACTCCATTCACCAAAGATGCATTCCCATTAACAGTCCATGTGCCTCCAATTGGAGATGCGCTCAATGCTGTAGTCGTATTATTTAGGCAGATTCCGATGGGGTTATTCAACGCTATTATTGGTGTTGCGAATACATCTATTGAGCTTGACTCTGTAACTGTGCAAACACCATTAGAATAGGTATATGTTGCCACTGTGGGATTGGACCCTTGCGCTGGAGTATAGACCCCTGAGGAACTGATTCCCGTGCCCGACCAAACACCACCTGGAGGCGAGGGATTAAAATTAATCTGCGCATCTGTGTTGCATACATAAGATGGGCAATTCAAATTGAGCACTGGTTCATTCTGAACGATTACTTCCGCAGATGTGGTGCATGTATTTGTTATGTCTGAGTATGAAACAGAATATGTTCCTGAAGTACTTTGATTAAAAATACCGCTTGCATCTGCAACTGCACCAGACCAGACACCGCCGAGAGGAGATGCCGTAAGATTCACTGCTGTATTTACGCAAACGAATAAATTTCCTGTGATCTGAGGAAATGGAATAATTTCTATCGTTTCTGAAATTACAGATGCACAATTCGCTGTGGAATAATTATATGTATAATCAGAAACACCAATAGGCAAGGCACCCGGATCAATTATACCCGATGAATTAGCAACTCCACTCCACGTTCCCCCTAGAACATTCACTCCAACTGTTAATGGCGGGACGTTCTGACAGACCATTGAAGGTGCCGTTAAAAATATTTGTGGAAGGGCCTCTGCAAAAATTTCAAAGGATTGAGAATTACCAATACACCCGTTCAAACTCGGTGTATATAAAATAGTAGCGCTTCCAGCAGATGCGTTAAATGAAGCAATATTGCCTATCCCCGAAACTGTTAAACCTATTGCTGAGTTTGAGTTGGTCCAACTCACCGAGCCACCTGGATTAGCCGTAAAATTTATTGCAGGAACAGACAATCCCGCACACAAAGAAATATTGTTTAAAGCACTAGAACTTGGAGTTGTGTTAACAGTTACACTAAAATTTATTGGTACGCCTGAGCAGCCGTTATATGTCGGAACTAATGTTATGTTTCCCAACGAACTCAATCCTTGAGAAGTAGCAATAAATGGTAAAATATTTCCTACACCCGACCCCGATAATCCAATTGAGGTATTGGAGTTCGTCCAATCAACAGTCGCATTTGAAGGAGAAACATTAAACGAAGGTATACTCACCAAGTTACCTGAGCAAGCGACAACATTCGAGACAGGAGAAAGAACAGGAAGCGCTGTTATATTAACCGTTGTTGTAGATGAACAAGTTGCAAGACCAGTAGCGGTAACAGTGTAGGTGCCGGACATTAACCCCGTCGTGCCGCTCAAGACAACGTTTTGTCCTGTTGAAGAATAACCATTCGGGCCTGTCCAAGTATAACCAGTGGCGCCACTAACAGCGCTCGCATTTAGTGAAACAGAATTTCCAGCGCAAGCAGTGCCGCTGTTCGATGCGGAAACCGTACACTGGGGAAGACAAGATGCTGGTGCAGTAATGTTTTGATTCAAATTACAAAGATTATCCGCCGAAAACGAGGCTGACAACGTGCAGGGCAATCCATTCGAAGGGAGCCCGGTAAGAGTATATGACAATGGACTCACCCATGGTCCTGGAATTGTTGTTGAGACTCCGCAGGAAGAAGTTATTGTTAAAGTACCGCTAGTGGGTGGATTAGTGAATGTTATCGAACCATTGACATTATACGTATTTGAAGCCGGAATGCAGGCCCCCGGGACAGCAGTAAAAGAGGTCATGTTGCACAAAATATTGCAATTCGTAGTAGCGGTTCCCCCACTTTGATTGAACGTTATGTTCGTGGGCATATTTGAAAAATTCGTAATTACCATGACATAATATTGCCCGGCTATAGCATTTGCAATATTGGCCGTTTCCGAGGAGGCCGTAGAAAACGAACAACTCAAAGGCGTTCCGGCAAGTTGAGTGCAAACATTGGTCAAGGTTGAAAAAGGTCCCCACAAGGCATAGTCCACGTCAACCCCGGCAGTGCTCGCCATGGAAATTGCAAGAGGACCTCCGTTCTGAATTTGCATATAGTACCAAGCCGGATTCGGGGTAAGAATTAGGCAACCGTAATTAGGGCCTGTTTGAGCCGTCGTATTTTGAGCTGCAGGAAATGTATAGGTCGTTCCTGTGCAAAACGGCTGTGCTCCCGAGCATAATCCAGAAGCTGGCGGCGGCGGCGGCGGCGGTGTACCGCATCCAACCAATGCTGCCCAACCCGATAAATTGATACTATTGTCTGAAACAAAAACAAATGTTAAACAATTGGAAATTCCTGAAACCGAGCCGGGAGAAACACTACCGGTATATGCGCCAACTAAGGGCGATGCCGCACTAGGGCCATTGTATATGTAAAGGAAATCCCAATTATTTTCGATATTAAACGAACTAAACTGAGCATATATATTTTGACCTGGAGTAGCACAAAAAACCATAGTCAAGTTTACTCCATTGGTATAATTCACTAGAGGACCACTCTGATCATAAAAATTAACTGTAGAACCACAAGAAATATTAACAGTGGTATTCGACATGTTATAGTTCTGAGCTTTCGAGTCAAGAGACAAACTCAAACACAAAAAAAATACAATTGAATAATATAGCTTCACAATGGTTCGATTTAAGGTATTTAAAGGTACGTAAATCTATCTGAATAAAAAAAGGCCTTGAAAATTCAAGGCCTTTTTATTTGTTTCGATTCGAATTACTTCTTGTCGTCTTTTACTTCTTCAAAGTCAACATCGGTTACTTCACCGTCGTTGCCTCCTGCTTGTTGCTCTCCAGCACCTGCATCTGCCGCTCCGCCAGCGTTGTTGTACATGTCTGC
>JBIKRF010000113.1:0-6458 GCA_044349305.1 Flavobacteriales bacterium | reverse complement strand
GAGTTTCCTTCGTAAGAGTTGTAATTTTTATATCGCTCAAGCGTATTCAAGTTGGCCGCATCTGCCTGAGAATTGCGGAAGTATTTGAAGTTATCTGCAGATGGATCTTGTTGGTATTTGCTGTATGCGTCTGGAGTCAAGAACCCTTGCATCTGTAAAAGCCAATTTGAAAAATAGGACTGCTCTGCCGCTGAATTCAATCCGTCTAAACCAATATCTTGTTGCTCGTAGTTACCAGAAGTGTAATCAAAGGCATTCACCACATTGAATGTTGTTGGCGAAGGATAATTTCCCCAAGTACCTTGCTCAATTGGCAGGTCATTGTTGGCTGAAGGGAATCCGTTTTCGAAGCTCATGTGTGAGTCGTTCATAACGTCTTCGCTCACATTACCTAAATTAAAATATAAATCTCCACCATTTATATTCTCGGAATCGTCATTGAAGGGATCCATTACCCAAAACTGAATAAACTGCACATTTGAAGTTTCGAAATCGGTTGTTGTAAGTGAGCGCTGTATTCCTCCCCATCGCGAAACTGGATCTTTCAAAGTACCATTCGTATTCAAACCGGCAGATCTTCCCGCATAACCATTCGGCAACTCGAAATTATACATTCCTCTTTCTTCCGGGTAGTATGAAAGATCGAGGCAAGTGATGTTTGGAGGGGTACCTGATGGCAATTGTCTGTTTGGAAAAACCTCGGACTCAAGTACCTCACGCATCCGGTGATCACTCTGCATATCAACCGTAATGTTTGGTGGTGTATAAGAGCTGTTCCTATAAAATAAAGGGTCAATAACGTACCACGCTAATTGTGCGCGATTCGCGCCATAAACCAAGCTATCTTCGAAATCGCCTTCAGGGAATAAAGAAGATTGTAACTTAGGGGTGGACGCGATGAACCACTGGTTCAACGAACGCAAGTCAATGACACTTTGACTCCCTTCAAAATCGTCTAAATAAGCATTCCCGTCTTCTGATATTGCTCGGGAGTGCCCTGGAAATATTTTCGCTGCTTCAAGGTTAAATGTAACGGTCGACTTTTCTTTTGTTTGAATACCTGGAATTCTATCAATCCATTTTGTAATTATTGGAACTTCCTTCTGAAAATTCATATCAAACCCAATCATAGCGTTATTAACAGGATCATCTCCAACGTTAACTTTTTGAGTTAAGGGTCGTTCTTTCAAATTCATAAACGTTGCACCCATTGCCAGGTTGTCTGAGAACTTGTAATCGAATCTACTTCCAATTAAGGTTTTATATTGCAGGTTGAACATGGAATTGCTCTCAACCGAAATCTGTATCGGTTGTCCTGAACTCATGATGCTCTCATTGAGAATGGTCACTTTACCCAAATTGTAATTCACAGTAAAATCTGTTCCTTCTGTAAGTCTCATTCCACCTGCTGTAACAGTTACAGCCCCTTGCGGAATATTTAAAGCATTCAACGAAATTTCTGACCCTGAAGCGCTTTGATATTCTCCTTTAATTCTAAAACGATTCAATTGAGGAAAACCAATTTGAGCTGCTGTTTTTGTTGAATCGTAAAGTGGTTGAAAGACAACCTGAGAGACGATTTGTGCTGCTTGAGGGGTATTACCTAAACCGGCATAAATCTGATCGGAGAGATGTTTACCAAAAGGTTCGACTACAGGGAAGTACACCCTTCCCGAAGAGGCATCTATTAATCCACCCGTGGTTGCAGCATTTGGAACAAAGTCGAAGAACCCATCACTACCCAGCATCTGTTGCGCATCTATTCTGTCTAGATTTAAAACTTGCATTAATAACTTTCCGCTCAACGGTTCTCGTGGAATGTAATTCATGTTCACCCCAGTTGCTGGGTTATTGTACCAAACTTCCAACCTGAAATTCTCTGGAGAAATTCCAAATGATTCCAAGTTATAGACGTTCTTCATCATGTTTTTCCAAAGTGGAGAAGGGTCGCCATTTGTTAGTTTAACCAAGGTTATGGATGACTTCAACATTTTTAACATCAACGCTTGTGGCGCAGCAACTCCGTCTTGCGATAGTGTTCCTACTTGATAGGTCTGTCCATTCAAGGTGTATTCGTATGAAACACCCAAAACTTCAGCGTTATTCAATGCTTGTTTCAGGGATATAAAACCTAGGCGAGAGTTGTAAGTGTATTCAGAAGGAGTCAACTTTCTCGCATTACCAACACGCTCGTAGTGAATACCTTGCTTCATTCCATACCCCAAGGCTTGAATAGCCGCATTCGCATTTGAGAAATCAAGAATACTCTGGTTATTCGAAACGACGTTATACAAATTATTATTCTCGTTATCTGGATTTTGAAGTTGTCCTGGATTAATAAGAGATGAGTTGTTGTAATCTGAAGAAATATATTGAGCGTTTTCTCCCAAATCTGCAAAGGCCATGATGTTACGAACGTCTTGCGTGTTGGCCTGCTGATTCACGACCCAAACTTCAATTCGGGTGATGTTTACCCCACTGTTTACAACAGGTAAAGCCGCAAGAGCGCTGTTGTATGTGTCTCTAAAATATCCGGAAAGGAAATAGTGTCGGTTTGCTTCGTAATTATCTGCAGCAATATCGAAGCGCGTTGTTTGAGCCCCACCTTGAACTGTAATTTCTTTGCGCTCTCCTTTTTGTTGAGTTAAAATGGTCGTGTTCTTTAGCTTTCCCCATTGTGTTTCAACCTTCGCCCCAAACAAACCTAAACTACCCGGCATAAGGGTTCCTGTTAGCGGCAGAGAAACAGTACCCAATTCAATTTTACGCATAATTTGATCTTCATCTCCGGTGTACTCCACCTTCATATTGTTCTCAAATTCAAACGTGCTCTCGGTGTTGTAATTCACCTTTAATTTCAGCTTTGTACCAATGTTACCAATAACATTCATTTGAATTTTCTGGTCAAAATTGAAATTGGTGTTTTTACGCTGACGCTCTGGAATTCTTGGGTTCTCGGTACGTTGAGAGTTCAAACCGAATGTTAATTCGGCCGAACCTTGTGGCCGAATTTCAATCTCATTCGACCCGAAAATATGTTCGAAATTATCTCCACCAACTTTAATCACTGGTGCAAATTCCTTGTTTGCTACCGACTTATCGTCTTTAATTTTATTCCAATATTTGGAAACATTTTTATCTAGTTGGAAGTCTAAGAAATCTTCCATATCCATCGTAGTCGCTCTGCGGTAATCGAACTTATCTCCTACTTTCTGAATAACTTCATACCGCCCTGTGGCCGGATTGTATTCGATAGAATAGTGAATATTATCTGGCAGTGGAATTTCAATTCCATTCCCCCCTTCGTTTGGAGCTGGACTATCGTCGTTCGGCCAAACGGGCGTTACAGTATCTGGGGCAAAAACGAAGTTGTGGTTTGACTTTGCAATAACGCGAGTCTCTACCGAAGTATTCGCCCAGGCCAACCACCCAGAAACACAAAGGGCCATTACGAAAATGGCTCTTGATAGGAGGCGGAGGACTACTTCTTTCACAATGTTATATCTGTTTCAACACTTGCTTTATAAGTTCCTCCAACGGCAAATCGCCATTGCTAACAAGAATCTTATCTAACATTTTTTCGGTTTTGGTTTTGTCTAGGCCCAGTTGGGACAGTGCCACTAACGCATCTTGTCGAGTCGTATTGTGCACACCTCCAATTTTTTCAATGATTACTCCATCAATCTTTCCAACTTTGTTGTGCAGATCAACCAGAATCCTTTCTGCTGTTTTCTCACCAATTCCCTTTATTCGTTTCAACGACGGAAGGTCTTTGTTGGCAATAACCTGAATTAATTCGTTTACATTCAAACTTGAAAGAACCATTCTAGCTGTGTTTGGACCAACACCGCTTACACTGGTCAATTTTTTAAACAACTCCTTTTCCTGATCGGAATAGAACCCATAAAGCACCAAGGAAAAATCATTTCCATTAACATGCAAATGAGTATAGAGCATGACCTCACCGTTGTTTGGCAGAGCAGAATAAGTTGCTAAACTTATATTCAGAAAATAACCGACTCCATGGCAGTCTATAACTGCATGAACCGGCGATTTCTCAATGAGTGTTCCTGTTAGTGAATAGAGCATTTTATCTGTTTAAGGTTCCTTTGGCTTGTGCATCTACAACAGCTACGCGAACCATGTTTACTATTTCACGAACCGAGCAACCCATTTGCAAGATATGATAACTCCTTTTCATGCCCAACAAAATTGGACCAATAACTTCCATTCCCGCTACTTCTTGTAAGATTTTGTAACTGATATTTCCTGAAGAAAGATTTGGGAAGATTAAGGTATTTACTTTGGAATCTGCCAATTTAGAAAATGGAAAATTCTCTTTTCTCATTTCCGGATTCAAGGCAAAGTTTGCTTGAATTTCACCGTCTACAATTAAATGTGGGTGATTCTGATGAAGTATTGAAACGGCTTTAGCCACCTTCTCGGGATCGGCTCCGTTTGAAGAACCGAAATTCGAGTAGCTCAACATGGCCATTCGAGGTGCAATTTTCATTTTTGAAACAGCATCGGCAACTAGAAGAGTAATATCTACTAATTGCTCAGCAGTTGGATCTCTGTTTACCGTAGTATCTGCGAAAAACATTGGGCCCTTCGGTGTCTGAACAATGTACATTCCGCAAACCGTTTTAACATCTTTGGCTGTTCCAATAGTTTCCAATCCTGGACGAATGACTTTCGCATAATTGCGTGTCATTCCTGAAATCATAGCATCAGCTACTCCAGTTTCAACCATCATTGCACCGAAGTAGTTGCGTTCTCGCATGATGCGCGAAGCTTCTGTTTTGGTAATGCCCTTGCGCATTCTTTTTTGATAGAAAAACTCGCCGTATTTCTCGCGTTCCGCCTTGTGCGAATCGAGGCGAGGATCAATAATTTCCACATCGCCTAAATCCAAATCGAACTCACGAATTAGTTCTCGAATTTTTTCTTCTTGTCCCAATAATATTGGAATAGCTATGCCATCGTCTTTGGCTTGTTCAGCGGCTTTAAGAATCTTTGGATTATCTCCTTCCGCAAAAACCACACGCTTCTTATCTTTTCTAGCTCGTTCTGAGATGCCTCTTGTGAGGGCATTGTCGCGACCCATTCTACCGAGCAATTCGCTTGCGTAGGCATCCCAATCTGTAATTGGATTTTTCGCAACACCGCTTTCAATAGCAGCTTTCGCAACAGCTGTAGAAACAGCTACCAACAAACGCGGATCATTTGGTTTTGGAATGATATAGTCTTTTCCGAATGAAAGGCTGGTGATATGATAAGCTTCCATGACCTCTTCAGGAACCGTTGCCTTTGCTAATTCAGCTAACGCTTTAACAGCAGCCAACTTCATGGCATCGTTAATTTTTGTTGCGCGAACGTCTAAAGCTCCTCTGAATATGAATGGAAAACCCAATACGTTGTTCACTTGGTTCGGATGATCACTTCTTCCTGTAGCCATGATTACATCCGGCCTTGCAGCCATTGCTTCTTCAAATGGAATTTCAGGATCTGGGTTTGCAAGCGCGAAAACAACCGGATTGCTTGCCATGGATTGAACCATTTCGGGCGTAACAATATTCCCTTGCGAAAGACCTAAGAAAACATCGGCATTTACCAACGCTTCCGCAAGAGATTTTTCATTTGAATCAACTGCAAATCTTTTCTTTCTGTGATCGATATCTTCTCTGGAAGTATTGATTAAACCCTTCGAGTCGAACATGCGTATGTTCGCCGGGCTCAACCCAAGACCAATCATGGCATTCAAACAACTCAATGCTGCTGCGCCGGCACCACTCACCACAATTTTTATATCGCCAATATTTTTTCCTGCTATCTCCAAAGCATTCAACAAAGCCGCACTTGAGATAATTGCTGTTCCGTGCTGATCGTCGTGCATGATTGGAATATCAAGGGCTTCCTTTAGTCTTTCTTCAATTTCGAAAGCTTCTGGTGCTTTAATGTCTTCCAGATTAATACCACCGAAAGTGGGGCTGATGTTAATGACAGTATTCACAAAATCATCGACCTCGGTTGCTTTCATTTCAATGTCAATCGAATCGATGTCTGCGAAGATCTTGAACAGCATCCCCTTTCCTTCCATAACCGGCTTGCTCGCTTCTGGCCCGAGGTTTCCTAGCCCAAGAATTGCTGTTCCATTAGAAATAACAGCTACTAAATTTCCTTTCCCTGTATATTTATAAACGTCATCGATATTTTCCGCAATGGCTTTTACCGGTTCTGCAACCCCTGGTGAATAAGCAAGGGCCAAATCGCGCTGAGTGCTGTATGGCTTAGTAGGCACGATTTCCAGCTTTCCTTTCCTTCCTAGCTCGTGGTAATCGAGTGCCTCTTTCCTCTTAATTTGCTTCATGTTATTTGTTTGGGTTTGCAAAAATAAAACAACCTCGAAAATCGAGGTTGTCCTTGCTTAAAACTTTCTAGAATTATTCTACTACTAT
>JBIKRF010000028.1:0-24298 GCA_044349305.1 Flavobacteriales bacterium | reverse complement strand
TTGCTTTACGATCTCTTTTCGTAAGTCCTCCGAAAAGATTCGTTGTACTCTTAAGGCTGTTTTTTTCATAATCTTCGTTTTGTTGAAGATGATAAAAGTGTCAACTTTTTTTAGGCACGGTCAAAGTTCCAACAACGCAGTTCGCATTACGAAGTAGGAATAAAACCGACGGTTTTCCAATTACGCAGTAGGAACAACGTAGTTCCAACAGCGCAGTTCTGCAAATAGGTTCAAAGAAAAAGCCCCGAATATATCGAGGCTTTTCAAGCGGAGAGTTAGGGATTCGAACCCCAGGACCTGTTACAGTCAACAGTTTTCAAGACTGCCGCAATCGACCACTCTGCCAACTCTCCGCGGCAAAGATAATATCTTTTTCGAATCACAAAAGAGTTTTCTTAAATTCGTTGCAATGAATTTCGCATCTTACTCAAAATCAATAGCACTGTGCTGCATTTTTTTTTCAATAACGGCTCTTAGCGCCGCACAACACTATGTAATCCTTCAAAGTGGAGATTCAATTTCAGGGGTGCGTCTGACTTATGATTCACCCATTGCGCAAAATGCCTACTTCTCGCTTGATCAGAAAAGATGGAAGGCCAATGATATTGCGAAATTCAGTAACAACAACGGCACGTTCGCCAACCTGTCACACATCCACGGGAACGACACCGAACGCTATGCCGTTCGTATTCGAGTAGGAAGAGCCGCCAATGCCTACGAGGAAATTCCGTTCGGGGTGTATTGCGACGATACATTGAAGGTTTATCCGGGTATGAAGAAGGTAAATAAACTTCTCGCTTCTGGAAAAGAGCTCGATTACTACAACATGGGCAAGGGACCTGTGTATGCTGCGAACTACAAAAACATGATGCGCGATTTCAGCTCGAACAGCGAATCGGTCTACTACATTGAACACCACCGCAAACTGAAACGCATGCAAGTAGCACTGCTAACAGCAGGATTGGGAATAATGTCTTACGAGTTCTTTCGTCAAGATAATTTCGAATTCACTCCCATCTTCGCTCTCGGAACTGTGATCTCTCTGGCACCACTTCTAGCGCAAAGCCCGAAGAAAGAAGATGTGTGGATTGCCTTCGATGAGTTCAATAAGCCGAAGGTGGTAACGGAGTAATTTGAACAACTGAAGTGTCTAACGAACCAACAGAAACCAACCACTGCGTTGGTTAGGCGCTAAAATAGATTCACCGTTAGCGTATCTCGCGTCGAGAATATAGAAGTAACTCCCACTGGAAGCCTCGTTTCCGTTGATGGTTCCGTCCCAATTATTGTTCGGATCGGAGGTCTCGAAGACAATGCCTCCCCAACGATTGAAAATCTGCAATGAGTATGTCGCTACATCATTTGTGTTTCCATCGGAAGAAAACAATAAGTGAAAGGTCTCGTTGAAATTGTCTCGGTTCGGAATAAATATATTCGGAATGGTTAGGTCGGCGCATTCAGGAAGATCTAAGTTATAGGTGCCCGTAGCATCGCATCCGTTAGCATCAAGCGCAGCAACACTCACAGTTGCATTGGAAAGCAATTCAATACTGAAATCGGAAGAGCCATCGTACCAAAAAATGTTCGAATAAGTTGGATCAATTTCCAAGATAGTTGGTCCATCCCAACATCCCGATTGAGTTACGTTTTGAATGGTAATAGTAGGGTCGTTGTTTGCGCTTATAAGTTCGGCAGAAGAAGTAAAAGTGCAGCCGTCGATGTTGGTGCTCACAACTTCGTACGTTCCCATGTCAACGCCTAAAAAAGTGGTGAGTCCAGATGTTAACGCATTTCCATTCAACGTCCATTCGTTATTCACCGCAGGACCATCGCTCAAAACGCTAAGCGTTAACTGCTGACTTTCTCCAATACACAACACAGTTGAAGCAGGAGAGAGCGCCATTTGAAAATTTTGGAAGTCGAGTTGAACCGTCTGGCTCGGAGCAATACAGATGTCGTTTGGACAAGTAAGCGAGTAAACACCATCGGCGGTTGCCGTGTATGAATCAGAGATTTCTCCAGCAATATCAACTCCGTTCATTTGCCATTGGTATGTGCTGCAAATGTTTGTGGTGCTGAAGACAGTAGGTGAATTGTCACAAATTATCGCATCTGCATTTGGAGATAAATTCAATGTTATGGAAGGGCTCACATTCACCGTGGCACCATCGATTAAAGTGTCAGCGCTGCATCCATTGCTCGCAATAAGCGAATAGGAATAAACTCCAGGTGCGTTGAAGCAAAGGGTCGGTGCAATGCTGTCTAGTGATAAATCAGGAGTTCCGTTGACTATCCATGTCCATAAGCCTGGATTTCCGGTTGAGGTATTGGTAATTTGAACACAATCGCCATCGCAAACAGTGTTATCGGAAATGCTGAAACTCGCAGTCACTGGAACATCGCTGTTGTTTGAAGCTCCTGGCGACGGAGGCAGCGTTCCAGATACCCACGGATTTACTCCGTCGCAGCTTCTGAAAACGGTTAGTCCATTGTTATTTCCTTGTGCAGGAACTGTTTGTATCTGAGTAAAAATGGAAAGGACAGGAACGGTTAAGTTCGGACATGGACCAACGGGGTTTGTAGTGAACGAAGTCTGTTGATTCCATTGTCCACCACCCCAAACAATACCGTCGATAATGGTACCGAGGTTGTCGTAGAGAATCAATTGCTCTGCGCTGTTGGTTAAAATTCCAACTTCACTATTCGGTCCTGTTGTACAACCGCAAGTACCAATGTTCACATCTACGGGTACGCCAGAGTTAGATGAACCTACAACTAAAAAGCCATTCGCTGGAATGGTCGTTCCTGCGGGCATGGTAATCGAAAAATCTCCGTCAGAAAGAATGTAACATTCAATATTCCAAGGAAAAGGGCACGTATTGTATAATTCAATCCACTCGCCAGTGTTCGGCGTGCAGCTTCCGTCACAAGCGTCAGCAGCATTCACCATAACTTCATTGATCACCACGCATTGACCCATGCTGGAAAAAGAAGAAACAAAAAGTGCTGCCAAGAGAACGTATACCTTCATACTACAAATGTAATAGGAACAGCCTTTGTAATTCCTATCACACAAGGGAAGAATTGGGCTTCTTATCTTCGCAATATGAAATATTCAAGCTTATTCCTTTTTTTAGCGCTCTTTTTTAGCGCTTGCACATCGAACGGAGGTAGCCCCGTACTCGATGCAAAGACGTTTTCAGAAAAATTGAAATCCACGCCCAACGCGGTTCTCCTCGATGTTCGAACCGAAGAAGAATTCGCGAAGGAATACATTGAAGGCGCCCTTCTTGCCAATTGGAATGGAAACGACTTTCAACGCAGAATAGATGCTGTTGATAAGAACGCTCCTGTGTTCGTGTATTGTTTAAGTGGTGGAAGAAGTTCAAGCGCTGCTGCTGCAATGCGTAAGCAAGGATTCAAAGAAGTCTATGAACTTCAAGGGGGAATTATGAAATGGAAATCGGCTGGACTTCCTGTTGTTTCAGGAAACGTGAGTTCAAATGGAGGAATGAGTTCAGACGATTATAAGAATTTAGTTTCTGGTGGAAATGTATTGGTCGATTTTTCTGCAGAGTGGTGTGCACCTTGCAAAAAGTTAAAGCCTTCTTTGGATGAATTGGCAAAAGAAACCCCCTCATTGAAAATTGTAACGATAGATGTCGATCAAAATCCAAATATCGCTGCGGAGCTTGGAGTAGACGCACTTCCTACACTGAAGTATTATTCAAACAATGAAATGAAGTTCTCGAATGTGGGTCTTATTTCAAAAGAAGAATTGAAAGTAAAGTTGGGATTGTAATTCCAAATGCAAGTAAAGAAAAAACGCCCTTTTCGGAGGGCGTTTCTATTTCAACATAAATTGAAATTATTTCTTGAAGAAGGGAAGGGAAACAACCACTGCCTTCAACGCTTTTCCACGAATTAAAATGAAAATCTCGGTTCCAAGCGCAGTCATTGATGTTGGTACGTAACCCAATCCGATTGCTTTTTCTAGGCTCGGGCTCTGCGTTCCGCTGGTCACAATACCCACAACATTTCCATTTGCATCTCCAATTTCATAATCGTGACGAGGAATACCTCTATCGATCATTTCGAATGCAACAAGCTTGCGCGTTACTCCAGCTTCTTTTTGAGCCTTTAAATTTTCAGAATTTAAAAACGGAGCACTGAACTTTGTGATCCAACCCAAGCCAGCTTCTAAAGGAGAAGTCGTGTCGTTGATGTCGTTTCCGTACAGGCAGAATCCCATTTCTAAACGAAGGGTATCTCTTGCACCTAAACCAATTGGCTCAATGCCTTGCGGCGCGCCTGCAGCGAAGATCTTATCCCACATTTCGTTTGCGTTTTCATTCGGGAAATAAATCTCGAATCCACCCGCACCGGTATATCCGGTTGTTGAAACAACTACATTTTCAACACCAGCAAATGTTCCAATTTTAAAAGTGTAATACTCCATGTCGCTCAAAGTCATGTCTGTTAATGACTGAAGCGCTTCAGCTGCCTTCGGTCCTTGAACAGCAAGCAAAGAAGTCTCTTCAGACTTGTTCACCATGGTTGCTCCGAACGCTTTGTTCAACTCAGAAAGGTGATTCCAATCTTTGTCGATGTTCGAAGCGTTCACCACCAACAAGTACATTTCTCCGTTCACGCGGTAAACCAAAAGATCGTCTACTATTCCGCCTGTTGCATTTGGCATGCAGCTGTACTGAACTTTTCCGTCGAACAATTTAGAAACATCGTTTGAAGTTGCGTATTGAATAAGATCGAAAGCCTTTGGACCACTGATCCAAAACTCGCCCATGTGACTAACATCGAAAACACCAACGTTATTTCTAACGCAATGGTGCTCTTGAATTAATCCCGCGTATTGAACGGGCATATTGTAACCTGCGAATGGAACCATTTTCGCTCCAAGCGCAATGTGCTTTTCAGTAAGTGATGTGTTTTTCATAAGTGGGGCCGAAATTATAAATTATCGGTGATGTAAGTGATGATTTTATTCATGAGATGTACACGGTCTTTTCCACGAACGTTGTGCTCGTGTCCAGGGTATACGAAAAAGTCTACTGGAATCTTCTTGTCTACACACGCCTTCAAGAAACGCATGTTGTGTTGAAGAACCACCACGTTGTCGTCGGCTCCGTGAATCATTAACAATTTACCTTGAAGTTTATCTACGTATTTCGTGCAGTTGTTCGTGTCGAATCCTTCAGCGTTTTCTTGTGGAGTGTCCATGTAGCGCTCGGTGTACATAACTTCATACAAGCGCCAGTCGATAACCGGTCCACCAGCAACACCTACTTTGAATGTGCCCGGAGCACGAAGCATAAGTGAGGTTGTCATGAATCCGCCGAAGCTCCATCCGTGAACTGCTATGCGCGCCGGATCTACGTATGATTGCTTTTTCAACCACTCCACACCTGCGAGTTGGTCGGCCATTTCTTGTGTTCCCAATTGACGGTGAATCACCTGTTCGAACTCTTTACCGCGATGCGCCGATCCTTGTCCATCAACGGTGAAAACCAAATACCCTTGTTCCGCTAAATAGTTCATCCACAAAGAACTTCCTGCCAAATAAGAATTCGAGATTAATTGAACATGTGGACCGTTGTATACATAAACCACAACCGGATATTTTTTTTCAGGATCGAAGCTCGAAGGCTTAATAAGGCGGCAATACAATGATGTGCCGTTGTTTGCATTGATGGTGAAAATTTCTGTTGTGCCTATCTTATAGTTTTTCAGTTTGTCTTCAGAAGTCAAGAGAACATTTGGTGTTCCTTTTCCACAAGGTGAAATTGAAACGCGATTCGGAACAGTGAGCGAGCTGAACTGATCAATGAAGAATTTTCCGGAAGTAGAAACCTTGCACGTATGCGTTCCAGCTTCGCTTGTAAGTGGGGTCAATTTTAAAGTTGAAGTTGGAGCAGAGTAGAGGTGACGTTCTGTTGCGTTAGTTCCAGTTCCTTCGAAAAAGATGGTTTTCTTGTCTTCGCTCAATCCCATTATGGAAAGCAATTCGAAGTTCGCGTTGGTTTGCGCGGTTAAATTTCCAGATAAATCATAGAGATAATAATTGTGGAAACCGTTCTTCCAAGTGTACCACAAAAATGTAGTGCTCGACAAGAAGTAAGGTTCTTGATCAGGTTCAACCCAACGCGAGTCTGTTTCAGTAAATAATGTTCGAATGAATTCTCCAGTAGCTGCATTGTAAACATTCAAGTTGCAAGTAGTTGTAGCGCGATTCATTTCAGCAATTAAAATGAAATTTTCATCGGGACTCCAAGAAAGGTTAGTAGCGTAATACGTGTCGTTGAGCACACCACCATTCAATTGAAGGAAAACGGTCTTTCCTGACTTCACATCGTAAACACCGATGTTAATTTTTTCACTTGGGTCTCCGGCCATTGGATAGCGAATGTTATTTACGCTAGCTGGAGTTGTGTTGTAATTGATCAGTGGATATTGGGTGACATTGCTTTCGTCTTTCTGATAGAAGGCTAGGCGATTGCCTTCCTCGGACCAAAACGTTCCTTTTGCAATTCCGTATTCGTTGCGAGAAATGCTTTGTCCGCTTACAATTCCTTCCACATTAAATGTCACTTGCTTTTCTTCAGCACCACTCTTCACGAAAAGGTTGTTCCCTTTGGTGAAAGCTACGCTTCCTTTGCTATGAAAGTCTATGTTTTCCGCATCGGTGTCATAGGCATTCACCACAGTTGCCATTTTGTTGTTTAGTTTGAAGGTTACTTCAACTGTTTTATTTTTTACATTAGCTGCTGCTGCCGTTGTATGAAGTTCATTGGCTGAAACCCATTCCCAACGAGGCATAGTAGTAGCCTTTTCCACACCAATTTCAATAAATGCTTTGTTGACTTGATCCAAGGTAAGTTCAGCGGTTGGATTTGATTTTCCCATAGCTGATTGGCTGTATAGGATGTCGTTTTTGATTTGAGAATAGCGATCGGTACCAGGTATCCATTGCAATTGCAATTGTTCAGGATAGAATTGTCTGAATTGACCTAGAACAGATTCGTCTAATGTTAAGCTTTTCTTTTCTTGTGCTGTTGCGGCTAATCCGATGAAAAGCGCAAATGCGGCAATGAATACTCTCTTCATTTTATATGCTATTTATTGAGGTGTCTAAGATAAGCGCAACTTCGGGAAAGTCTTGATCTTCTCCCAATCGTTCCACTCGTGTCTGAATTGTCTTGTTCGATAAAGCTCTGCTTGATCGAGGTAGTGCTTGCTTAACGGATGTCCGCTTTGTCCGGCTGGATTGATATTCCAACTGTCGTTTTTCGCGAAGTCGTGAATAATGCGCATTTGCGAACCAAAGTGCACATGGTAGTTTCCTGTGCTGTCGAGTTTGAATCCGGTTTGATGTATGGTTTCATTTCCACCCCATACCGGCATTTCCATGCGATTAACAAAGGGTTTGAAGAGCGAAACGGCACTAAGCGGATGTTTCAATTCAAGTTTACATACTTTTTTCCAAGCCCATTTTTCAACCACCCCTTCTTCCTTCAAGAGTTTTTGTGCGGCTGTTTCGAAGGCTTTCATTAAAATTTCTTCTCGTGTTTCAATGTGTTTGGTTTGCACATTGTCCCACCAAACGGCCTTTTCATTGTGGAATAAATCCATTTGGGTGCGTTGCATTTGATGTGTGTCTAGGAACAAATTGAAAATTTCTTTTCCCATTTCATCTTCACATGCGAACTTCAAATAGTAATACAGAAATCGGTTGAAGACCACAGGACCTGCTGCTTCTGGCTCATAGGCACCGTTCCAATTGAAAGCTAGAGCTACGTCTTCGTAGTACTTGCTTTTCTTTGCAAGAAGCTCGAGTTCCTTCAACAAACTTGCATCTACGGTTGAAGTGACGTCGTTCAGAACGGCCTTCATTTTTTCTGCGGTCCATTCATTGCTGGCTTCTAACAAGGTTCGAATGCGGTCGGCCCGGTATTGCGGTTTGTAGTAACCGGGATAGTAGGTTCCGTCTGCAAGAGCGCCGGGCCAGTCGTTAGCGCTGTAGATGTATCCCCATGAAGGATTGATTGTTCTTGGATTTTCTTTGAAGGAATAATAGCCTTTCCATTCGTTGGTGGTGTCGCGGGCATTGAGTATTATCCACGAGTTAACGCTTGGATTGCGCTTTGGTAAATGTGCGCAAGCCCACCAAGCAATGTTGCCTTCGGCATCTGCGTAGTTAATGTTCAAACCAGGACCGTGAATTTGCGGAAGTGCCGCTTCGAATTCGTTCATGTCTTTCGCAAGATTCATTTCGCGGAAGGCTTCGAATGATTTATTTTCCACTTTGGTATACACCCAAGAAATGGAGATGGGGGTAGAGCTGTTCATTCCTACAAAAACATCGTTCACAACAGGACCATGCGGAGTAATGGGCACTTGCAGTATGAGCGGCTCTTTTCCTTTGATCTTAATTTCTTCCGTTCTGAACGTAAGCGGAACATATTGCCCTTTGTACCACACTTCGTTCGGGTTATTCGGATTTCTTTTTTCAGCATAGAAATCCATTTCGTCGTGTTCTAGCATGGTAACACCCCAAGCGTGATTGGGAGTTCTTCCAACAAGGGCGTATGGAATTCCTGCAAGGAAGTGTCCGGTTATTTCGAACTCGGGACATTTAACATGTGCTTCAAACCACGTTTGCGGAAGGGCATAGCCAATGTGCGTGTCGTTGCAGAAGATTGGTTTTCCAGTAGCAGTTTTGCTTCCAGCAACTGCCCACGAGTTCGAGCCATCAAAAGGTGCAACGGGAAGTGCGTCTTCTGCCTCTAGAAATAAAGTATTCAATTCCATTAAACTTGAATCGAGTCCGCGACTATCAAAGTGACGAATTTCAGATTCGGTTGAGTCGTGATGCAGTCCTAGATCGTAGAGATATTCTTCTCCGTGTGTAAGCGCAATGTGCGTCATAACAGGTTCTGTCTTATTCGCCATTTGAAACGAGAAGCTCATGGCAGCGCTAATGCAGAACATATCTTCAACCGTAAGGTTTCTTTTTGGAATTCCCATTAGCGCGAATTCAGGAGGAGTAGGTCCGTTTTGAATGAATTGATTCACACCGTCCATGTAGGCGTTCACTTCCTTCGACATTTCATCGTTGACGTGATTCTTTTGAAAATTCGCTGCGGAAGTTTTCGCGTATTCTGAAATGCCTAGCGTTCTGAAAATACGATCCACCTTCACCATGTCTTCGCCAATGATTTCGGCTAGTGTTCCACTTCCGGCTCTCCGAAGCAATTCCAATTGGAATAATCGTTCTTGCGCATGCAGATAGCCGAGTGCACGATAAGCATCTTCAGAGTTCTTCGCATCGATATGCGGAATTCCGTATTCATCGAAATACGCATCAACCGGCTCGTGCAGACCGGCCAACTTCTTTTCCCCTGAATAAACGGGAAGGCTACTCTTCAACCAAAAATATGCTGCTCCAAGGCATAAGAGCACAAGTATTGTAAGCGCAATGACGCTTCGGATCAGAAGTTTTTTCATACTCGATAAAGGTAATGATTTATGTGTTTTGAAGGAATAGGCTTTTGTAACGGCATGTCGATTTACAATCTAGCTTCAATTTTTATTTGAAAAGCCATGTATGCAATTAGATACTTTATTACTTTTGTTATGACACCAATTATTTCGTCTTTTTATGGAATTAAAATATCCATTTATACCAGGGAACATTTGCCTCCGCATTGTCATTGCGAATATGCTGAGTACAAACTAGTGATAAATTTGGATACTCTTCAAATAATAGAAGGAAGGGTTCCGCCAAGAATATTTAAAAGAATAATAAAATGGTTGTTGATTGAAGAGAATAGAACCTTGCTTTTGGAAAAATTTTACGAAAAAAATCCACACTTGAAATTATGAATATCACATTAGTCGAAAAATATAATCCTAGAATATTACCGAGTATTCTTCGAATAAATGAAGTAATCGAAAAGAAGTTAATGATTTCCGTATTGTTTTCTACCGGAGAAAACATGTGGCTAGACTTCAATGATATTTTCAACAATGTTTGGAATAGCACACCTCGAGATTTTGAATATCCATTAAAAGATCCTAAAGAGTTTAAAAAAGTTATTTTGGAAGACGGTACATTAGTTTGGCACAATATAAAAGTTCCTTGGACCAATTTAAAAGGTGAAAAAGAAATTGACCCCTTCGCGGTAGGACCTGATACGCTTTATGAATTAAGTTATCCCGATGATAGCAGAAACATTAATATTGGTGAAATGCTTCGTTTGTGGAGAACATCGGCAGAATTAACTCAGGCTGAAGTTGCAAGACGTTCGGGTACTTCAAGAAGTTATATCACTAAGATTGAAGCAGGAAGGCAAGACATTGAATTGGGAACACTCTCCCGAATCGTGCAAGCAACTTTCGGGAAAAGTTTAAATATTACGTTGAAGTAGATTAGAAAGAAAGCGTCATGCGAAGATTAATTCTTCGTCCGGTTAAGTAGGTCGGAATACCGTACTGTCTGCCGTTTACATCTTCCACCCATTGATGATTAATGATGTTGTTTACGCCCATGAGGTTGAAGATTTCAAGGGCAATGTTTCCTGAGTCAAAGAATTTGTTCTTCCGCTTCACGAACAGATCTCGAGATAATCCTAAATCTGCACGCAAGTACGAACGAGTTCTGAAGATGTCGTTGTAACGCTGTTGATCCGGCGTTCCGTAGGGTAGTCCCGTAGCGAAATAAAAATTCAACATAACTTTATACTCTTCGTGATTCGGCATTTCGTCGAGGAAGAGAAGTGAGACACTTACGCGTTGATCAGTAGGACGCGGAATGTAACCAGGGTATTGCGTAATGGAATCAACAGGTACATTATTCAAAGTGTATCCGTTGTAAATGGTATCGCCGTCGCTGTTCAAATAAATGTTGTACGAGTCGTTGTTAATGTCTTCCATGGTTTTTAGGTAAGACATGCGGAACCATGACTGCACGCCCTGAATGAATTCACCATTTACCATGACGTCGGTTCCATAGGCATAACCTTTAGCGCTGTTCACTGCGAAGTAACGCTGACGAACATTTTCCAATTCATATGGAATAATGTTGTCCATTTTCTTGAAATACAATTCGGTCACTAACTTGAACGGACGTCCCCATGAATTGAAAACATAATCTGTCCCTAGCACATAATGAATGCTTTTTTGTGCGCGAATATCCGGATTTACCTGACCATCGAAGCCCCTCATTTCACGATAGAAAGGCGGTTGATAATAATATCCTGCTGCTGCTCGAATAATGATGTCCTTTCTTAGTGAGTCTAATTTCCCATCTTCATTCTTTCGTTGTTTGATCCAGGTGGGATTGTAAGCAATATTGACGCGTGGACTAATAATCGTTTGCTCGTTGAATGTCCAATGATTGGCACGAACACCAGCCGTAGCCGTCAACGTTGCTCCATTTTTCATAGAATGTCTCCAAGTGTCCTGGACAAAAGCATTAATGCGATTGCTTGTAATTTGGTTATTCGCTTTAACGCGATCTTGAATTTGAATAATTTGATTTCCTTGCGCATTCGGATCTGTATATCCAATATTATCCTGCGGGTGCTGACTTGCATATCCGGCTGAATCAACAAGTGTCCATTCACTAAGCACATCGTTAATGTGTTCGATGTTAGCATCGAATCCCCATTCTAATAAGTGATGAATCTTAACGTAATCGACAAATCCTTTATGAGCGACTTGATAAACTTGCGCGTTGAGTTCGTTTCGGGCGTGCTCTAAAAATGCGCCGACTCCTCTGTTAGTTAAGACACTTCCAAATTGGTCCGATCCTAAATCGCGATCCAATTCGTCGAGCCTATAAGCGCCCAGAATATCGAACTTTTCGCTTTCGATCGTATTGAATGCGCTGAAGGTTAAGCGTAACTGTGAATGTTCATTTGGATTGTATCGGGTTGAAAACGCACCGAAGTAGGTATCGTATTTCGAAATTTCTTGTCCTTCAAAATAAACAGTCAATCGCAAGGCCTCGTTTATGCTTCCCACATCAGTTTCTCTGGTTTGTGGAATGAAATTGTATCGGTTACTTGAATAATTTCCCAAGAAACTGAATTCCCATGGACCGTATTTCGATTTTGGTCGGTAAGTAAGATAAGTTTGGAAATCGTTAAAGCGAGGCTTGTAGTCTCCAGCAACATCTAAAGAGTTTAAGGCGTATGCGTAGTTCTTGTAACGAAATCCAGAGTTGTGTGTGAGGGTTCCCTTCTTATTGCAACCGCCTAATTGCAATTGAGTTCCTAAAAAACCTGCTTGAAAATTCCCACTTAAACTATCTGGTCTTGCATATTGAATGTCTAACACCGAAGACATTTTATCTCCGTATTTCGCTTGGAATCCACCTGCAGAAAAGTTTATGGAGCTAACCATATCCGGATTCGGGAAGCTCAATCCTTCTTGTTGTCCGCTTCGAACCAAGAAGGGGCGGTAGACTTGAATGTCGTTCACGTAAACCAAGTTTTCGTCGAAACTTCCACCGCGAACGCTGTAACTCGAACTCAACTCCGAAGGCATATTTACAGCTGCTTGAATAAGGTAACCCTCAATACCCTGATTCATAACGGGAAGTTTGGTAGGAAGCTTTAATTCAATTTCACGGAAACCACCTTCACGTTTTCCTTTATCGAAAATTTCGAATGTTGTGGTTGTCAATGAATTGTCTAGTAGTACTTCAACTTCTTTTACATCTCCGTTATTCAGATAGAAAACATTTTGAACGGGTTCGTCTCCCAAGCCCTTGAAAAGGATGGTCAAGGTTGTTTCAGATTTCAATTCGAGTGAAAAGTTCCCGCGGTTGTCGGAGGAAGTTCCGACAGTAGGAAATTCTTTACAGGTAATGATTACTCCGGGAACCGATTCACCAGAACTGTTTTTAATGGTACCTTTAATAATTGCGGATTGCGAGAAGGCAAAGGACGAAAGTATTGAAAGAAGAAAAATGAAAATTCCTTTCCGCATGCCGCTTACTGTTGTGAATCTAAATCTCCACTTTTCAATGAGCGCATGAATTTGCCCCACGCATCTTTACTCAATAAATTTCCACCCGAATAAAATCCGTTCGTGTATCTATTTTGAATTTGAGAAGAAGCAGAGCGATAGGATTGTGCACTGAAATCTAACATCCCGTCGTAGCTAACGATGTCTTTTCCTTCGCGATGAAACGAGACATACTCATCGCCAGGTAAATCGAGCGAAAGAATTTCAGCTCGCAGACGCGTTCTTGAAGGATAGGGTAGAATGTAGGCAGTTGGAAGCATGTAGCTTTCCATGTTCATGACTTGAACCATAGAAAGTTGATTCTCTTTGGAGTCTGCTGGAATAACGAAGTAGGAATCTTTTAATCCTGTGCACGAAAAGAACAGCGTATCTCCAACCATTACGGGCAAGGTGAAATAACCATCACGACCTGAGTAGGTTCCGCGTCTGTCTTTCGCACGATAAATGGCAACAAATCCTGCTGGAAAAAGTGAATCACTGATTAAAACAACACCCGAGACTTGCACTACCTTGGGAGGAAGCTGTGCATGCACAGAAGAACCCAAACCGATAAAAAGCACGGTAATTATTACCAGAAGTAGTTTTACTTTCATTGCGACAAAGATAGTCAGTTGTATTTCGACAATCCGAACTCTTATTAAAGAAAATTATTGCCCAACGGCTTTCAAGTCTTTACTTTGCATTCTGAATTATGAGCACACCCATTGGAATACCGAAAGGAACACGTGATTTTGCGCCAGATGTTATGCGCAAACGAAATTATTTGTTTGGCGTAATACGCGCTGCATTTGAGAAATACGGTTTCCAACCGTTGGAAACACCTTCGATGGAAAATCTTTCAACCCTAACAGGTAAGTATGGCGATGAAGGTGATCAGCTTATTTTCAAAATTCTGAACAACGGCGATTTTTTAAAAGACGTGGCTTCTGAAAAACTTTCAGATTCGCGCAAATTGTCTTTTGAAATTTGCGACCGCGCTTTGCGCTACGACCTTACAGTTCCATTTGCGCGCTTCGTGGCCATGAACAGAAATTCAGTTGTTCTTCCTTTTCGCCGTTATCAGATTCAGCCAGTATGGCGCGCCGACCGTCCGCAACGCGGCAGATTCCGCGAGTTCTATCAGTGCGATGCCGACGTGGTAGGCACAGACAGTCTTTGGGTGGAAGTGGAATTGGTTCAACTGTTCGATGAAGTTCTTTCCAACTTGAACCTTCCTGGATTTTCAATTGTCATTAACAATCGTAAGATTTTAGCTGGAATAGCTGAAGCGACGGGTGTGGCCGATAAGTTTATGGGTTTGACCATTGTCTTAGACAAGTGGGATAAGATTGGTGAGGATGCGGTTCAGAAAGAATTGAGTGAAATGGGAATTCCAGACGAGACCTTTCAAACATTCAAATCATTGAACGCACTTTCTGATTTCAATGAAAAAATGAATTTCTTGAAATCGGTGTTAGGGAATTCTGAGACGGGATTAAAAGGAATTGAAGAGTTGACCTTCGTATGGAATGAAGTTCAGAAGTCGGGCATGAACAAAGGTGAACTCATTTTTGATGTCTCACTGGCTCGTGGATTGAATTACTACACCGGAGCCATCTTCGAAGTGAAGGCAAAGGGAATTCAAATGGGAAGTATATGCGGAGGCGGTCGTTACGATGATTTAACTGGAATATTCGGTTGGAAGGGCGTTTCAGGAGTTGGGATTTCTTTTGGTGCCGATCGTATTTTTGAAGTCCTTTCAGAGTTGAACCTATTTCCAGAATCTGCAACCTCCGGAACGAAAGTCCTTTTGGTTCAATTCGGTGGTGAAACCACATCGGCTGCGTTTCATTTGCTGAAGCAAATTCGCAACGCAGGCATTTCATGTGAGATGTATCCGGAAGATGCGAAGTTGAAGAAGCAATTCAAATATGCCGATGATAATAAGATTCCTTTTGTAATTGTTGTTGGAGAAGATGAAGTGAAATCGGGCATGTGGCAAATGCGCAACATGACTACCGGAGATCAACAAGCGTTAACAACAGATCAGCTTATTGGATCGTTGTCTTCGTGAGGTTCAATGTGCGTAAGCACATCGTAGACTTGCGGAAACTTTTCTTTGATTTTGTCAACCACTTCGTGGGCAATGGCATGACCTTCATAAACACTTTGGTTTCCATCGAGACCGATGTGAATGTCAACAAACCACTCGAATCCCATCTTCCTTACAAAGCATGCATTAATCTTAATAACTCCGACTACATGCATAGCGGTGTTCCGAATGTCATTTACAATTTCTTCTGGCTGCGCTTCATCCATTAATTCGGAAATAGCAGTCTTTCCAACCTTGAATGATTGTTGTAAAATAAAGTAAGCTGCAAGCAGGGAAGCCCAATCATCAGCCGCTGCATAGCCATCTCCAGCAACCAACGAGATTACAATTCCAACTAAAGCAGCAAGTGAGGTTATAGAGTCCGTGCGCTGGTGAGTCGCTTCAGCAGCAAGTGCATTGCTCTTGAATTTCTTCGCGTTCAATTTCATGAAGCGGTATAAAATCTCTTTGGTAATGAGCACCCCAATAACCACGATGATGGTCCACGAATTTGGTGATTCATGCGGAGTCATTATGTGCTGAATGGCTTCGTATACAATGAAGCAAGCCACGCTGAACATAAGCACTGCGACAAACATGGCAGAAAGCGGTTCTGCTTTTCCATGTCCGTATGGATGATTTTTATCTGGAGGAAGAGCCGCAGTTCTTAGTCCAAGCCAAACTAAAAAAGAAGAAGCAAAATCGACCCAACTCTCTGCAGCATCTGCGATTAATGCGAAGCTGTTTCCAAGGATACCAGCTGAGAATTTCACAATGGATAAAATCAAATTCACCACGATACTGTATCGAATGGTTCTTTGCGCTTGGGTTGCGAGTTGACTACTGTGATTCATGCTGAGCAAAGATAGATCTGAAGCTCAAGAAACTTCTGGGTTTAATGATATTATATTTGTGATTGATAAAAAATATTTAAAATAATAAAGGTTATGAAAAAAACAATTTTAACAATCATGATTGGGTTGGCCGGAATGGTAACACACGCACAGTTCACAACTGATACGCTTTCTGTAGATAAACCAGGAGCTGGATATGCTGTTACATCTTATGAAAGATTAAGTGAAAATGAACTTAAAACACCTGAGCTTCGAATGTATTATAGTGGATTAGAAATGAAAACATTCGCGAGACATCACTCAAGAGGTATGGCTTTAGTAGCAGTAGGTACGGGGTTAATATTAGGTGGGCCGGTTTATAGTGCTGTCTTTGATAAAGGTTTTGATAACGCTTACAATCTGGTTCGGATTGGTGGTGTGATGTCAATAATTGGAACTATACTTCAATTTGAAGCTTCAACACATATGAGAGACGCAGGATTAATATTGTCAGGAAATGGAGTTGGAATAACTGTGAAAATAAATAAATGAAGCAAGCTGTAAATAAAATTGAGCATCAAGTGCATTGCTAAACATTAGCACCGATAAGAAAATAGCAGATAGCTTTTCCTAGGAATACCCGTCATATATTTGTTTTATGCAATCCAATCAACATATGCTCAAAACCGGTGGTATTTCCTTGTTTGTTCTACTTTCTTTTTTTTACGGAATTTATAGCGTTGGAGATAAACATGTTGAGGGGCAAAAGACCGATGCTGTATTTGCAGGAGAAGACACAACCACCAAGGAAATTAGTTTGTTTTTTGTTGGAGATATGATGGGTCACGAACCCATGATCGGTGCAGCGTATAATGATTCGAAAGGCGCTTATGAATACGCCCATTGGTTTCAATATATATCGGAATTTGTTCATTCGTTTGATTACCGATGTGCAAATCTAGAAGTGACTTTAGCAGGAAAACCTTATTCCGGTTATCCGCAGTTTTCTTCTCCAGATGCCTTTGCCGAAGGCATATTCAGCGCGGGATTCAACATATTTGTAACGGCCAATAACCACTCTCAAGATCGAGGAAAAAAAGGAGTGGAACGTACCATTCTTATGCTCGATTCATTGGGAATAACGCATACTGGGACTTTTCTAGATACACTTTCAAGAGATCAAAACTATCCATTGATTCAAGAAGTGAAAGGAGTGAAGATAGCATTACTGAATTGCACCTATGGAACCAACGGTTTAGTTGTTCAGCATCCGAATGTGGTGAATATGATCGATACGCTTCAAATTAGAAAGGATTTAAAAACGGCTGTTGAGCGCGGTGCTCAGTTCACCGTGGTGAATATTCATTGGGGAACGGAATACCAGCGAAAGGAAAATTCTGAGCAAGATAAATTAGCGCAATGGTTGGCAGATGCGGGAGCGGATGCCATTATCGGATTGCATCCACACGTGGTTCAACCCATGCTCATTCTTCATCCGAAGAACGATTCATTGAAGAATGTTCCAGTCGCATTCAGTTTGGGTAATTTTATTAGTAATCAGCGCGAACGCTACAAAGACGGAGGAATTGGTGTTGTTCTTCATTTAAAAGTGAAGAATAAAAAAGTTCAATGGGACAACTGGGGCTATGTTCCTTTTTGGTGCCGTTTGGGGGGAAGTCCACGTGGCTATTACTCAATACCGGTGTCAGATTGGGAGAATCACCCCGATAAATACAATTTCAGTTCGGAAGAGAAATCGAAAATTTCAACTTTCGCAGAAGACACGCGTGGTCTGCTCATGAAGGCGAAAGAAATCAAGCTAAAATAAGGGTGAAATTAGTTTTTGCACCAAAGGCAAAAACACCTATTTTTGCACCCGTTTAACAGTAAAAAATAAATTATGGGAAACTTACAATGGGGCGATATTGTGCTCTATTCAATTCCAGCGTTAGGTCTGCTTGGAATTTTGTTCATGGCTATTAAGTCTGCATGGGTAACTAAGCAAGATGCTGGTGATGAGAACATGCAAGAACTTGCAGGTTATATTGCCAAGGGTGCTATGGCATTCTTGAAAGCCGAATGGAAAGTATTGGCTTACTTCGTGGTTATCGCAGGAGCGCTATTGGCGTGGTCTGGAACCCTAGTAGAAACATCTTCTCCAATTATTGCAATTTCATTTATTATTGGAGCTGTACTTTCTGCATTAGCAGGATATATAGGTATGAACATCGCAACTAAAGCGAACGTTCGTACAACACAAGCTGCACGTACAAGCTTAGCCCAAGCGTTGAAAGTTAGTTTCACCGGAGGATCTGTAATGGGTCTTGGTGTTGCTGGTTTGGCGGTAATTGGATTGGGTTCATTGTTCATCTTGTTATACACGATCTACGTTAAGTCTGTAGGTGCTAGTGTAAACGGAGTTGAAATGGAAAAAGCATTGGAGGTTCTTGCGGGATTCTCTTTGGGTGCTGAATCGATTGCATTGTTTGCACGTGTTGGTGGGGGTATTTATACCAAAGCTGCTGACGTTGGAGCAGACTTAGTTGGAAAGGTTGAAGCAGGTATCCCAGAGGATGATGTGCGCAACCCAGCAACGATTGCAGATAATGTGGGTGATAACGTAGGTGACGTTGCGGGTATGGGAGCTGACTTATTCGGTTCTTATGTTGCGACCATCTTAGCTACAATGGTATTGGGAAGAGAGTTGATTTCGAAAGATGATTTCGGTGGAATTGCTCCAATCTTATTGCCAATGTTGATCGCTGGATTAGGAATTGTTTTCTCGATCATCGGTATGATGTTCGTTCGTGTGAAAGACGAAATGGGTAACGTTCAAAACGCATTGAACTTAGGTAACTGGTCAAGTATCATTCTTACTGCGGTTGCTTCATTCTTTATTGTTAACTGGATGCTTCCAGAAACAATGTCTTGGACAGATTCAGCACGTGGTGTTGAAGTAACTAGAATGGGTGTGTTTTGGGCAATCATGGTAGGACTTGTGGTGGGTGCATTAATGAGCATCATTACCGAGTACTACACTGCTATGGGAAAACGTCCTGTAATGTCTATCATTAAGCAATCTGCAACCGGACACGCAACAAACATCATTGGTGGTTTGTCTGTGGGTATGGAATCTACTGTTCTTCCGATCTTAGTATTGGCTGCTGGTATTTATGGTTCTTACGAGTTCGCTGGTTTATACGGTGTTGCTATTGCAGCTGCAGGTATGATGGCTACAACAGCTATGCAATTGGCAATTGATGCATTCGGACCAATCGCAGATAACGCGGGTGGTATTGCTGAGATGAGCCAACTTCCAGAAGAAGTTCGTCACCGTACAGATAACTTAGATGCCGTAGGTAACACTACTGCAGCAACCGGAAAGGGATTCGCTATTGCATCTGCAGCATTGACTTCATTGGCGTTGTTCGCAGCGTTCGTAGGAATTGCAGGTATTGATGCGATTGACATTTACAAAGCGCCTGTATTGGCTGGTTTGTTTGTAGGTGGAATGATTCCATTTATCTTCTCGTCTTTGGCTATTGCAGCTGTTGGACGTGCGGCTATGGATATGGTGAACGAAGTTCGTCGTCAGTTCCGTGAGATTCCAGGTATCATGGAATACAAAGCGAAACCAGAATACGAAAAGTGTGTTGCTATTTCTACTGAAGCTTCTATTCGTGAAATGATTGCTCCTGGAGCAATTGCATTGATTACTCCTGTTATTGTTGGATTCGTTTTCGGTCCAGAAGTATTGGGTGGTTTGTTAGCGGGTGTAACTGTATCGGGTGTATTGATGGGTATGTTCCAATCGAACGCAGGTGGTGCATGGGACAACGCGAAGAAGTCATTCGAGAAAGGAGTTGAGATCAACGGTGAAATGTTCTACAAAAAGTCTGAACCACACAAAGCTTCTGTAACGGGAGATACTGTAGGTGATCCTTTCAAAGACACATCTGGTCCTTCAATGAACATCTTAATTAAGTTAATGTCTATCGTTGCCTTGGTAATTGCTCCGCATATTTCTGAGAAGGGACATGCTGGTGAAGCCCATGGCGCTGTTACTTTGACTTCTACAAACGATAGTCTTTCTTTTGCATTGGGATTAGCCATTGGCGAAAACATGCACCGCATGGAGATAGATTCATTGATCAACTACAACATTTTCGAAAAGGCTGCTAACGGCGCATCTGGTATGGAAATGGAAGAAGCGCAAATGTTCTTAGATAACTATTTCCAACGTCGTGAAAAAGCGAAGTTGGCTTCAGTTAAAACGAAAGAAACTGCGGTGATTGATTCTATAAAGAAGAACACTCCAGGTATTCAAGTTGCTGAATCTGGGTTAATGTACATCGTTACTCAAGAAGGCACAGGAGCTTATGCTACCGAGCAAGATTCAGTTCAAGTAGAATATGTTGGGAAATTAATGAACGGAGAAACATTCGATTCTTCTGATGCAGGTAAGCCCGTAACTTTCAACTTGGGTGGTTTAATCCCAGGATTTACTGAAGGATTGCAAAAGGTGAAAGAAGGCGGAAAGATTCGTTTATTTATTCCTTCTGATTTGGCATATCGCGATATGGATCAAGGACCAATTCCTCCGTATTCTACATTGATGTTTGATATTACTTTGGTAAAAGTTTATTCTAAGAAATAAGAATATTTTCAAGGAATTTGAAATGCCTCTTCTTCGGAAGGGGCATTTTTATTTAGGCGTATTGCGTAACACGATTCTCTCTGCAGAAGGCGAAGAGCGATAGGCCTAATTCTTTTGCGTAGTCTACGGCTAAGGATGAAGGAGAAGAAACAGCAGCAAGATTGGGTATTCCCGCAGCAAAGCACTTCGCGACAATCTCATAAGAAACCCTTCCGCTTACAACGATGTATTTGGCCGAGCGTAGTTGATTGTTTAGGAGTAGGTATCCGATTACTTTGTCAACGGCGTTGTGACGGCCAATATCTTCGCTAGCGAAAATAAGCTGGGCTTCTCTATTGAACACCCCAGCCGCATGGCATCCGCCCGTTTCTTCGAATAAGGTTTGAGACGCTCTTAACTGCACCATCATTTTCGCAATATTGTCGCGCAGCGTCATCGAACTTCGTTCGTCATCCGCTCCGCGGTCATCACGAAGTGTAATCGAACTTCGTTCGTCATCACTTGGTGTCATCGAGCTTTGCTCGTCATCACGAAGTGTAGGGGGCTCAAACGCCGTCTTCCCACAAATACCGCAAGCAGATACACTGAGCAACGAACGTTTGTTCGTGATGGCCTTTGTGGCATTATTCAGAGAAACGCGAATGGTTATTTGATGATCGACTTCTTCTTCAGAATAGGAAAGTACTTGTTCCGCGGAACGAATAATTCCTTCTGTAAATAAAATTCCATAAGTCCATTCACGAATGTGCGTAGGCGTGCACATGGAAACAGTGAGCGGTTCTTCTTCAATAAATAATTGAACAGGCACTTCAACCACCAAAGCATCGGAGACCGGTTGCCCATTCTTCAATGCTTGGTAGTTTAAAGAAGCCTTCATGATTTATGACAATCCAGTTATAACACCGTTGTTGTCAATGTCCATATGCTCACTTGCTGGAACAGCCGGTAAGCCTGGCATGCGCATCATTTCACCTAAAATTGGGATAATGAAACCAGCACCTACAGCATATTCGAATTCACGAACCGTGATGGTGAATCCTGTTGGACGACCAATTTTCGATTCATCGTCGCTGAACGATTTTTGCGTCTTCGCCATACAAATAGGGAAGTTCGCAATACCTAATTTCTCTATCGTGCGAAGATTTCCTTCAGCTTCTTTCGTGTAGTTCACACGTTCAGCGCCGTAGATTTCTTTCGCAATGATTTCAATCTTTTCCTTTACCGGTTGATCGTTAGAATATAGTCTGCGGAAAGCGTTGTTTCCGTTTTCAATTACATCCAATACGGCTTCACCCAAATTCGTCATACCGTTTCCGCCATCTGAGAAACCTCTTGCAACAACTGCTTTCACGCCCATTGTAGCACATTTCGCAATAACGAAATCGATCTCTTCTTGTGAATCGGTAGGGAAGTGGTTCAAGGCCACAACTGGAGTAATTCCGAACTTCTTGCAGTTCTCGATGTGTTTTTCAAGGTTCGCGAAACCGTTGGTAACGCGCTCCATGTTTGCAGTGTTATACTCTTCTTTTTTCGCACCACCGTGGTGACGCAAAGCGCGAACGGTAGCCACAAGAACAATGGCATCTGGAGCAATACCTGCTGCGCCGCACTTGATGTGCATGAATTTCTCAGCACCTAAATCGGCCCCGAATCCGGCTTCAGTTACAACATAATCGGCCAAAGACATTCCCATCTTGGTAGCCATAATGGTGTTGGTTCCTTGTGCAATGTTGGCGAACGGTCCACCGTGAAGAATAGCAGGATTGCCTTCTAAGGTTTGAACCAAGTTCGGCATAATGGCGTCTTTCAATAGCAGAGCCATAGCGCCTTCCGCTTTCAAATCGCGCGCATAGATTGGCTTGCGATCGTAGGTAAATCCAACGAAGATGTTTCCCAATTTCTTTTTCAAGTCCTCGCGGTCTTTGCTCATGCAAAGAATGGCCATGACTTCAGAAGCTGGTGTAATGTTGAATCCATCTTGACGCGGGATACCGTTTCCGGTTCCACCCAAACCAATAGTAATATTTCGCAACGAACGATCGTTCATGTCCATTACACGTTTCCAATAAATCAAACGTGGATCAAGACCCAAGTTGCCTTGCTTATTTTGAAGGTTGTTGTCTATTAATGCTGAAAGTAAGTTATTCGCTTTTTCAATAGCAGCAAAGTCTCCCGTGAAGTGAAGATTAATGTCTTCCATCGGAACCACTTGTGCGTATCCACCTCCAGCAGCACCACCTTTGATACCGAATACAGGGCCTAACGAAGGCTCGCGAAGAACAACTACCGCTTTCTTTCCTAATTTATTTAACCCTTCATTCAGACCAATGGAAGTGGTCGTCTTTCCTTCTCCGGCTGGGGTTGGAGTAATTGCAGTCACCAAAATTAATTTCGAATGCTTCACTTTTGCTTCGTCAATTAGATTGAGTGGAAGCTTTGCTTTGTGCTTGCCGTAATGCTCAAGGTCATCGGTATTGATGTTCAGCTTCGAAGCAATTTCATTGATGTGCTTCATCTTGCACGCCTGTGCAATTTCAAGATCTGATGGAAATGACATATTTTTTATATTATGAAGCAATAATCCGAACTTTCTTTCCTTATTTCGCAACATCAACTAAACACATATGAACAAACCTATTTTGAATTCGAAGCAGAATTCTTTCTTACCGAAAAGATTCGCTTCAATTGTTTTCTCGGCATTATTTATTCCGTTCGCGGTTTCTGCTCAAAATGCAGACATTAAAACGCAGTGGCAACACGCAGACATGGCTAAAGACGGGCTTCCTGGAGTGAGTGCAGTTAAGGCACACGCTTACATGGCTGAAAAAGGAAAGACTGCTACGCCAGTGGTAGTTGCAATTATCGACAGTGGATCAGAAACGTTCCACAAAGATTTGAATGCTAACATTTGGACAAACAAAGGTGAGATTGCAGATAACGGAATTGACGACGATAAGAATGGATACATCGACGATGTTCACGGATGGAGTTTCATTGGTGGAAAAGGGGGCGATGTGAAGCAAGACAATTTAGAGTTCACACGCGTATACGGATCATTGAAAAAGCGTTTCGAAGGAAAAAATGCTACATCTATTGCTGCAGCAGACAAAGCGGATTTCGCGAAATATGAAAAGATGAAAGTAGAATTCGAAAAGCGTGTGAATGAAGTAAAGGACGAAGCGATGCAGTTCAATACTTTCTTAACCACGTTTAAAGCCAACAAAGAAATTTTGGCCATGGCATTGGGTAACGATTTCACAGCAGAGCAATTAGCTGCTTACGAGCCAACAGACGATGCAGCGAAAGCAGCAAAGGGTATGGTGTTGAGCATTATGATGCGCGGCATTAACCTAGAGGAATATGCTGGTTACTACAACAATCAGTTGGAATATTCTTACAATTTGGATTTCAATCCACGCACAATGGTTGGTGACGACTATAGTAATCCGCGTGAGCGCAATTACGGTAACAATCACATTGACGGTCCTGAAGCGCTTCACGGAACACACGTTGCTGGAATTGTTGGAGCAACGAACAACGGAACAGGAATGGATGGAATTTGCAAGACTGCTCAATTGATGATCATTCGTTGTGTGCCAGACGGAGACGAGCGCGACAAAGACGTTGCAAATGCCATTCGCTATGCAGCAGACAATGGAGCTCGTGTGATCAACATGAGCTTCGGGA
>JBIKRF010000112.1:0-6664 GCA_044349305.1 Flavobacteriales bacterium | reverse complement strand
TTTATGATCGTGTTGGTTGAAAGAATTTGTTGCTTCAAGATTTGTTTGCCTAGTGCATCGAAAACAAAAAGATCTGTACCAATAAGGTCAGACGTGATTTGAAGATTGAGTTCGGTGGTTGCTGGATTCGGATACAAAATCAATGCATTCGAAAGCTCTTCAACGTTGGTTGGAATAACAACCACATCCTGAGAAAGTGTTGTTCCAACGCAGCCTTCAGCAGTAGTTTCAATAACGCTTATGTTTCCAAGGCCAGTAGATGCCCAAAGAACAGTAACCGAACTTGTTCCTTGTCCGCTTACAATAACACCGTTTGTGATTGTCCATTGGTAACTGCTGTTCCCAGCACCATTGCAAGTGTATGTAGAATTCGAAAATGCCTCTGGACCAACTGGACCTTCAATGGCATTTCCTGAAACAACGCACTGAACATTCACATCGTAAACAACAGCATCGCCAACACATCCGTCTGCTGTTGTTTCAACTACTGAAACACTTCCAACACCTTCCGCACCCCATAAGATACTTACTGAATTCGTTCCTTGTCCACTTGCTATTACACCATTCGAAACCGTCCAGTTATAGGTGCTACCTGCATTGCTGTTGCATGTGTAGGTTGAATTCGCGAATGCACCAGGTGTATTACTTCCTGCAACGGCAATTGGCGTAAAGCTGCAGCCGTTGAAAATAGATAGTGCTTCACTCTCAGTCAACGAGCGATTATACAGGGCAATATCATCAATCTTACCATTAAATGATTCATTAGCAAGTCCCAGTCCAAATCGTATGAATTGATTTTGCCAATTCGTAGGATTTCCGGGATTATTAACAGGCACCATACTGTTTATCAGCACACCGTCAATATAGAGCGAACTATTTTGATTTATTGAATCGCAAGAAAAAATTAGATTATGCCAAACATTATGATTGCCGAAATTCAAGCCAACAAAACCATAACCCTGATTAGATTTTTGAAACCAACAATCAAATACGTTGGAATTGTAACATCCAATTCCCCAAGAGACATTTGTTGCCTCAAACAATCTGCCTCCACTTTGACCTCCAACTGAATTGAACCAAAAACTAAGTGTTCTCGCTGGATAGCTAACTATAGCTTGTGTTAGCGGAATATTTACGGAGCTACCCGAAAAATTGTAAGCACTCCCATCATTTCCGAAACGATCCGTAGTGAGTGTTGCTCCATTAACTATCCCGTTATTCCCATTACCACTTTCGTCATTCGCATTACCATTGAAAGGCCAGTAACCGACTAATCCGTTTGGTGGGACATATGAAGGAACCTGTGCATGAGCCGAAAGAACGGCTAATAAGGTAAGAGAGGTTAAGAAGATGGGAAGAGAAGGGAAGATAAAAAGTCTAGTAGATTTCATAAAGTTTGAATTTATTATTCAGGAAAGAATTGCATTAATTTTTTAAGGTTAGACAAACATAAATCAAATATCAGTATTTATGTATATACATAACATTAAATTTTGTTAATGAAAGTTCCTTCGCTGCATGCCGAAGAACGACAAAGAATACCTTGAACAACTTGGTAAGAACATAAAAGCCAAGCGCAAGAAACTGAAGATGTCGCAGGCAGATCTGGCCTACAAAGTGGGTATGGATGTTCCGAATCTCAGCGTTATTGAAAACGGCAAATCGAATCCACAAATTCTTACTCTTGCCAAACTTGCTGCTGCCATGGATGCGCAAGTTTACACAGTGCTTCCAGAAATAGAAAAACCCTCCCTGTTCTTGGAAGAGCCGGCGGTTTATTCGCCGAGAAAGCATTAATTATCGAGCCCCAAAGGGCGACATCCGAAATGCCCCCAGTGGAGCTGGGGGAAAAAAGTTGAGATGAGCGCAAATTCTTAAAACAAGTGCACTATTTTGAATTCTATCCCCCACCTATCAGTGGGGGCAATTCGGATGCCGCTCGCAGAGCGAGCTCGATAAAAAAGCATTCGTACCTTCGCAATACCATGCAAGCAAAAACCCTCCACCTTCTGAAAAAATACTGGGGATACGATGCGTTTCGCGATAAGCAAAGCGAAATCGTGAATGCTTCCGCATACGGAGAACATGTGTTTGCGCTGCTGCCAACAGGCGGAGGAAAAAGCATCTGCTTTCAAGTGCCTGCGTTGTGTCATAAAGGTTTGTGTATTGTCGTGACGCCCTTGCTCGCGCTTATGAAAGATCAGGTGGAAAGCCTCATTCAAAAAGAAATTCCAGCAACCTATCTCTCTTCCGAATTAAATAATTTCGAGATTGAAAAAATTCTCGACGACTGCACAAACAGAAAATACAAATTCCTTTACGTCTCTCCGGAACGTTTGGAAAACGACAACTTCATTGCGCGCATTCGCTACCTGAACATCTCGTTCGTAGCCATTGATGAAGCGCATTGCATTTCGCAATGGGGACACGACTTCCGCCCTGCATACAGAGCCATTACGAATTTCTTGAAAGAACTGCGCGACCCCGTGGTTATGGCCGTTACCGCAACCGCTACTCCGCAAGTCGTTGCCGACATTGCCACACTCGTCTTCAACAACGATTGCAAAATTATTCAGAAGAGCTTCGCGAGAAAGAACATTGCCTACAACGCACTCTTTTCAACACAAAAAGAAAACGACCTCGTCGATCGAATCGTTCACATAAAAGGAGCAGGAATCGTTTATTGCAATTCAAGAAAAAAAACAGAAGACCTTTCAGCGTTGCTGAATGAAAAAAATATTAAAGCCCTTCCCTATCACGCGGGTCTTGATCTTCACAAAAAAGATCTCGCCTTTCAAAAATGGAAGAACAACGATGTGCAAGTGATAGTGGCGACCAACGCCTTCGGCATGGGCATAGACAAACCCGATGTCCGCTTCGTGTTTCACTTCGATATTCCTTCACAACCCGAAGCGTATTTTCAAGAAGTGGGAAGAGCGGGACGCGACGAGCAGCCTGCGCTTGGACTCGCACTTTGGAACGACAGCGATTTCGTTCAGTTGAAAAAAAGCATTGCTATGCGCTATCCGCCAAAGGAAGACATTGCAACGGTTTATCAAACGCTCGCCAACATTCATCGCATTGCCATTGGCTCGGGCATGAACGAACTCTTCGCACTGAACCTCGATCAAATTGCAGAACGAAGTCAACTTCACGCCAACACCATTTCAGCTTCGTTGCTATTGCTCGAACGCGCTGGATACATTTCCATCTTAGCACGCGGACTGCACCGTTCGCGCGTTCGTGTCATTGCTTCGAAAGAAGAGTTGCGCAACTTCGTAGATCAACACCCGAAGCATGAAGCCTTTCTTCGCTCGCTCTTCCGCTTGTATGGAAGCATCTGGGACTTCGCTGTTCCTATTTCAGAATATCAGTTGAGTGTCTTGAATGAACGCTCGAAAAATGAAGTGCTTACTTCACTCAACGACCTGCACAAACTTCAAATCCTCGAATACCTTCCGGCCAGCTCCACTTCGCAATACAGCTACGTAAAACAGCGTGTGGCCACGAATGAAATTTCCATTCCGGAAACGATGTATGAAGAACGTCGCGACATAGATCTTGCAAAACTGAACAGCATGCAACACTTGCTTTCAGAAGACCATTGTCGTGAACAGTACATTCTACGCTACTTCGGAGAAGACACCGAAGCTTGCGGCAAGTGCGATCACTGTCAGCGCGAACGCGCTCTTCCAACTACAAAAGAAATTCTGCAAGCTTGCCTCACCGGAAAAACACTCGACGAACTCTACGCGTGGCCCATTTCCTTCAACAAAGAAAAAACAATCGAACTCGTGCAAGAAGCTCTTGCCGAAGGATGGCTCATTCCAAAAGAAGGCAAGTATTTCACGGCCAAGTAAGTTTTCGGAGTAGTTTTGCCACATGTTAGCAAAAATCTATTTGAAGCAAGGGAAAGAACAAAGCGCAAAACGCTTTCACCCTTGGATATTCTCTGGCGCCATTGAAGCCATTTCTGAATTGTTGAAGGAAGGACAGTTGGTGGAAGTGTACACCCGCAAAAACGAAAAAATTGGAATTGGACATTTCTCTGAAGGAAGCATTGCCGTGCGCATGTTTTCTTTCGGTGAGGAAATGTATTCGACAGATATCTGGCATTCGAAAATTAAACACGCCTATGATCTTCGCAAGAAGGTTATGGTAAATACCGAAAGCACCACGCTGTATCGTTTGATTAACGCGGAAGGCGATGGCTTCCCTGGTCTTATTGTAGATGTATACGGAGAAACAGCGGTGCTTCAGTTTCATGGTGCAGGTATGTACCAGCACAGAAGTGAAATTGCGAACGCGTTGAAGATGGTGATGGGCGATAGTTTGAAAGCCATCTACGACAAAAGTGGAGAGAAAATTAAAGGTGTTCCGAATGCACAAAACGAATATGTGTTTGGTGAAAAAGGAAACGACATTGCACTTGAGCACGGCATTCAATTTCAAATCGATTGGGAAAAAGGACAGAAGACCGGTTTCTTCATTGACCAACGAGAAAACCGAAAACTACTCGGCGAATTAAGCCAAGGAAAAAAAGTACTGAACACGTTTTGCTACAGCGGAGGATTCTCGTTGTACGCATTGAAAAACGGAGCCAACTTGGTTCACAGTCTGGACAGCAGTGCTTCAGCACTTGCTCTCGTAGAGAACAATATTCAACTGAATAATTTAGACACTTCGAAGCACAAGCTCATTCAAGCCGATGCGGTTGAATACATGAAGAACATTGAGGAAGATTACGACATTATTGTTCTTGATCCACCAGCGTTCGCGAAGCACCTTAGCGCGAAACACAAGGCCATTCAAGGTTACAGAAGAATTAATGAAGCGGCCTTGCGTCAGATTAAACCCGGCGGAATTCTCTTCACCTTCTCTTGTTCGCAGGTAATCGACAAGCAACAATTCACTTCCATTCTTTTGGCTTCTGCTATTTCAGTTGGACGCACCGTGAAGATATTGCATCAGTTGCACCAAGGGGCTGACCATCCGATTAGCATCTTCCATCCGGAAGGAGAATACTTGAAAGGTTTGGTTTTAGAAGTTATTTAGTATTTTAGACTTCATGAAAAAGCTACTCTTCTTCGCACTTTTTATTTCGGTTGGAATGAATGCCTTTGCGCAGACCGATTTACTTCCTCATTTATTGAAACTTCAGGGCAACTGGGTGGGTCTAACCGGAAGAGAAGAATGGACGAAGGTGGAAGATGAAATGGTTATTGAAGGCATTTCATTTTACAATGTGAATTTCGAAGAATACGGAACGAATGAGTTACCGAACGAACATTCGGTTATAGTCTACGACAATGATCATTGGGTGCACATTGCTACTCCGCTAGAGGCCGACAAAAGCACCATCTTCGTATGCACGAAGGCGTCTTCCACTGAATGGATTTTCGAAAATCCACAGCACGACTTTCCAAAACGAATCATTTATCGTTTCCTTTCAGAAGAGCAATTGGAAACGACTATCGACGCGGGCCCCGGTTCTGATCCGAAGGACGTGAAGGTCTGGAAGTATTGGAAGAAGAAGATCTAGACTTCTTCGAAGTGTAAGGAACCTTACCGTTCGCATTCGTCCCAGGCTCACTTCCTTTGTCTTCCCATTTTTTAACTTCTCTTCCCCTCTCTTCACCTCTACTATAATCCCCTCTCTCACCTTCTCTTACCTCTTTGTATCCTTTGCTCTCTTGATTCCCAAAAGAATCTCCAATGCGTCTATTCGGAACAGGAAGCTTCTTTGCGGTGTAAGGCTTGCGCACATCGTCCGTTGGTTTGTCTTTCCAATTTTCAATATCACGTGGCGTTGGCTTCTGTCCGTCGGTCAACAACTTCACACCGAACTTCATTAAGTCTACCTTCTCTTGCTTGTACAACAAACCAGCAGCTTTCTTAAAGGTTTTCTTCGACATGCGAAGACGGATTTTAATTTCATCGGGATCACTATCGTCGTTCAAACGAATGTAACCGCCATTATTTTCCAAAAACTCTAACAAACGTGCAGCAGCATCTTCAATCAGATCAACTCCTTCCTTCTGCATGCTTACTACTACATCTTTCCCTTCGATCTTACGCACGTATCCTTTCACTTTGTCGCCTTCAGAAACGCGACTCATGATTTCTTGTTGGAAGATGATGCCTTGGTATTTTCCATTTACAATCACCTTTCTTCCCACTTCCAATTTCTCGAAAATGGTCATTTCAATTTCATCACCACGCTTGAAGTCTGGAACTTCTTTCAAGTGATTGAAAATCTTCGTTGTTCCGAAAAGTCTATGGTTAGCAGAATCGTAACAAAGCATGATTAACGCTTTGCGATTCGTAAGAAGTTCTTGTCTTTGCTCTCTCTTTGGAATTAAAACATCGCGCCCAACTCCAATATTGATGAACGCACCTAAATCGTTTGAATTTAAAATAGTGAACATTCCCATTTCTCCTACCTGAATTTCAGGAATGCGGGTTGTTGCTTCTAATTCTTTTCTGTCGTTGAAGTAGCTGAAAATTTTCAGCGTTTGTCCTAATACAACACCTTTTGTATCAATTTTATTTAATGGAATTTCTTCGTGGTCGTTTCCAACAAAAACTCCTTCTTCGTTAATAGAAGTGACCATTAACTCTTGAATGGCGCCCGGACGCAAATAATCTGTCATAATGCAAAGTA